>NZ_JBQKFW010000009.1:0-104442 GCF_052119145.1 Collinsella sp. LCP19S3_H3 | reverse complement strand
GCCATGCCCTCATGCAGGAGGGCTAGCCGCTCAAAAAGCGTGCGCGCTTCCGATGCTCAGGCTGCTCAATTTCCGATGATCTTTTTGCTCAAATCCTCTTGACGAAACACACTCGCGAAGAGAACTAATAGCCCCTCGCCTATCGAATGCCGGCGGACGGGGTGCCGGGGCTGTAGTCTTCCGAGCGTTTGCAGTCCTGTCACTCCGTCCGCCGGCATTCGACCGCAACATGTTGGTCAAGCATAATCTTTTGGATTCTTTTCGCGTGAGCGGCTTGGTTTTGGTAGGATTTGTCGGCGGCTTGACTAGGGGGTTTTATAACTGCCTTGCAGGTAGCCGCGTTGGTAACGTTTTACCGACTTGCCAAGAAACCCTCATAATTAATGTGTCTGTAAAATGACCAATTGCTTTGACCTGCTGAAACACTATATGTTGTGTTTGACCTAAAAAAAGAATACAGGATATAGAGGCGTCTTTGTCGTATGATAGATGGCGGACAGAGAACGAAGACCTTGTTCGTCCCATTTGGACACGCCTTTGAGCCGCTTGATCGGCCGCGAGGATTGTCCGCATGAGGACCTATGGTTTATCGAGAACACAGATTGCGCGACGGCGCCGCAAGACAGGGACAAGCCCTGCCAGGCATCGTTTGGCTCTGAAGCGCAATGGGATTACGACGCGAAAGAGGCAAGAGGATGAAGATCATCAAGCGCAGCGGTACCGAGGTTGCCTTTGACATCGATAAGATCGTCAATGCGATTCGCGCCGCCAACTTGGAGGTCGAGGAGGGCTCTCGTCTTACCGACCGCCAGGTGATCTACGCGGCGCAAAACGTCGCCGAGGCATGTGAGAAGGCCGGCCATACCGTATCGGTCGAGGAGATCCAGGATCTGGTCGAGGACGAGATCATGCGTCTCGACTGCTACGAGGTCGCTCGCCGCTACATCATCTATCGTTATGTTCAGAGCCTGAAGCGCCAAAAGAACACGACCGACGACAAGATCCTGTCGCTGATCGAGTGCAATAACGAAGAAGTTAAGCAGGAGAACTCCAATAAGAATCCGACCGTCAATTCCGTTCAGCGCGACTATATGGCCGGCGAGATTTCCAAGGACCTGACCCAACGCGTGCTGCTGCCCCAGGAGATCGTGGATGCCCATAATGAGGGTCTGATCCATTTCCACGATTCGGATTACTTTGCCCAGCACATGCACAACTGCGATCTGGTGAACCTGGAGGACATGCTCCAGAACGGCACCGTTATCTCGGGCACGCTGATCGAGAAGCCGCACAGCTTCTCGACCGCCTGCAACATCGCGACGCAGATTATCGCCCAGGTTGCTTCCTCCCAGTACGGCGGTCAGTCTATTTCGCTGACCCATCTCGCCCCGTTCGTTGAGGTGAGCCGTCAAAAGATTCGCGGCGAGGTCGCTCGCGAGCTTGAGGAGCTCGGTGTTTCGGCATCTGCCGAGAAGGTTCGCGAGGTCGTTGAGGAACGCCTGCGCGATGAGATTCGTCGCGGCGTCCAGACGATTCAGTATCAGGTCGTGACCCTTATGACCACGAATGGCCAGGCGCCGTTCGTGACGGTCTTTATGTATCTCAATGAGGCCCGTACGCCCCAGGAGAAGCACGACCTTGCCATGATTGTGGAGGAGACGCTTCGTCAACGCTATGAGGGCGTTAAGAACGAAGCCGGCGTGTGGATCACCCCGGCGTTTCCCAAGCTCATCTACGTGCTCGAGGACGATAACATCCGCGAGGATTCGCCGTACTTCTATCTGACCAAGCTCGCCGCCAAGTGCACCGCCAAGCGCATGGTGCCCGACTACATCTCCGAGAAGAAGATGCGCGAGCTCAAGCTGTCTAAGGGCGAGACCGCCGGCAACGGCGATTGCTATACCTGCATGGGTTGCCGCAGTTTCCTGACGCCCGACCGTTCGGGCAACGGCTATAACAATGTCGCCAACGCTCTGAACTATGACCCGACCAAGCCTAAGTACTATGGTCGCTTTAACCAGGGTGTTGTGACCATCAACCTGCCCGATGTCGCGCTGAGCTCGCATCAGGACATGGACAAGTTCTGGAAGATCTTCGATGAGCGCCTTGAGCTGTGCCACCGCGCCCTGCTGTGCCGTCATGAGCGCCTGATGGGCACGCTTTCGGATGCTGCGCCGATTCTTTGGCAGTACGGTGCCTTGGCGCGCCTTAAGAAGGGCGAGACGATCGACAAGCTGCTCGTGGGCGGCTATTCCACCATTAGCCTGGGTTACGCCGGTCTGTATGAGTGCGTCAAGTACATGACGGGCCACAGCCACACCGAGAAGGAGGGCACGCCGTTTGCCATGGCCGTCATGCAGCACATGAACGACAAGTGCGCCGAGTGGAAGGCCGAAAGCGATATCGACTTCTCGCTGTACGGCACCCCGCTTGAGTCGACGACCTACAAGTTCGCCAAGTGCCTGCAGCGCCGTTTCGGCATTATCCCGGGCGTGACGGACAAGGGCTACATTACTAACAGCTATCACGTCCACGTGTCCGAGGAGATCGATGCCTTCGACAAGCTTAAGTTTGAGGGCATGTTCCAGCAGCTTTCGCCGGGCGGTGCTATCTCCTACGTTGAGGTTCCCAACATGCAGGACAACCTCAAGGCGGTCATTCGCGTAATGCAGTACATCTACGACAACATCATGTACGCCGAGCTCAACACCAAGAGCGATTACTGCCAGGTGTGCGGCTATGACGGCGAGATTCGCATTGTCGAGGACGATGGCAAACTGGTGTGGGAGTGCCCCAATTGCGGCAATCGTGACCAGGAGAAGATGAATGTCGCCCGTCGCACGTGCGGCTACATCGGTACCCAGTTCTGGAACCAGGGTCGAACCGAGGAGATCCGCGACCGCGTGCTGCATCTCTAATAACCATCCCAGGCTGCCCCGTAGCGAGGCCCCGGACCTTTACTCGCTATTTCGGACAGTCCTGGCTCACGACGGAGGCGCCACTGGCGCCTCCTGTTCGTGCGGAACTCATATCGAGCAAAGGTCCGGGGCCTCGCTACGGGGCAGCCAAGTTGATGTAGCCGAGATGCAGTATGCGGTCTGCTCACTCCTCGAAGTTCTTAGCGGAAATAATTCGAGCTGCAGCTACGATTTACTTGCGATGGCGGTTGAGCCGCAACCCAGTTTTTATTGGACCTCGAACCCCATACTCGATGTTCGCTTCGTTTACCGAGTGTCGCTCGCGAGGGATCTGGAGCATATCGTCCCGCCCGCAGTTTCGCAGGCCGAAGGCCGAGAATGTTTGAGGACGGGATGATATGCTCCAGACCCCCAGGAAGGTTACCTATGAATTACGCGAACATTAAGTATTTCGACATTGCTGATGGAGAAGGCGTTCGTACCTCTCTGTTTGTGAGTGGGTGCCGTCGTGGGTGCAAGAATTGTTTTAACTCCGTCGCGTGGGACTTTGCCGCGGGTGAACCGTTCGATCGTGCCGTCGAGGACAAAATCATCGATAGTCTTGATCATCCCTTTATTGATGGCCTGACGATTCTGGGCGGGGAGCCTATGGAACCCGAGAACCAGGCGGGGCTCGTTGATTTTATCGAACGCGTGCGTGCGACCTATCCTGTGGAGTCTGGGAAGACCATTTGGTGCTTTACCGGTGACGTGCTCGAGGAACTAATGCCGGGTGGCCGTCACCATACCGACGTGACGGACCGTATCCTTGCTTGCCTCGACATGCTGGTAGACGGTCCGTTCGTTCAAGATCTGCACGATATCTCGTTGCGCTTTAGGGGCTCGAGCAATCAGCGCGTGATCGACATGAACGCCACGCGCGCTCGTGCTGCGCGCGAGGGCGTTGCGCTTTGCGACGCTGTGGAGCTTTGGCGGGACGATCCGGTCTATTCGACCCATACTATGTAGCTGGAAGAGGTTGCGTGCCAGCGTGGTACCATAGCGCGAACGCGAAATCGAAAAAAGTGAGGCCCAGATGGTCGATCAGGAAAAAGTCGAGACTGCTATTAAGCTGCTGCTTGAAGGTATAGGCGAGGACCCAACTCGTGAGGGCCTGCTGGAGACCCCGGCACGCGTCGCCCGTATGTATGGCGAGATTGCCGGCGGTATGGGCCAGAGTGCCGAGGAGCACCTGTCCAAAACCTTTGCCGTCGCTTCGAACGATTTGGTTATCGAGCGCGACATTACGTTTTACTCGCTGTGCGAGCACCATCTGCTGCCGTTTTATGGCAAGGCTGCGATCGGCTATATCCCTAACGGTCGCGTGGCGGGTCTGTCTAAGCTTGCTCGCACGGTTGAGGTGTATGCCCGTCGTCTGCAGCTGCAGGAGCAGCTGTGCGCGCAGGTTGCCGATGCCCTCATGGAATATCTTGCTCCCCAAGGGGCGATCGTGCTGATGGAAGCCGAGCATATGTGCATGACCATGCGCGGCGTGCAAAAGCCCGGTACCAAGACCGTAACGCTTGCTCGTCGCGGTGTCTTTGAGACCGATCCCGCGCTCGAGGAGCGATTCTTTAGGATGCTGGACCGCTAACCATGAGAGTCGTCAACGACTTTACATCGAAGACCGATGAGGGGACGCCGCGCCGCGGTTTTATGGCTTCGGGCCTGACTCCCTTTGGCGCCATGCCTCGCATTGATTACATTTGTGCCAACGGGCTGTTCCGGCGGCACCTGGGCAACATTGCACAGTTGGAATCGGGGCGCATCTTCTGCCGCCACGGTATTGACCATCTGCTGGATGTCGCGCGCATTATGTGGATTAAGAATCTTGAGGAACAGCTCGAATTTGACCGCGAGGTCATCTACGCCACGGCACTTCTTCACGATATCGGCAAAGATGAACAGTATGAATCGGGTATATCCCATGATGTTGCAAGCGAGCGCGTCGCTGATGCGATTCTTGGCGGCATGCCCGATGGCGTGGCATTTGATCCGGCCGATGCCGCGGCCATTAAGACGGCCATTTTAGGCCATAGAAAGCTGCGCGTGAACAGCCAACCGCTTGAACGTCTGCTCTATGCAGCCGACAAAGCATCGCGCGCCTGCTTTGCATGCCCCGCGCGCAATGCCTGCAACTGGAGCGATGATAAAAAGAACCTGTCGATTCGCGTGTAGTTGGTTTGCGCGGTCGGGGTTCTAAACGAAGGAGACGATCGCGATGACCAACAAGAAACTGCCCGAGAATGCAACCAAGACTGAAGGCGCCGAGCTCGCCCGCCGTGGAAGGGGTGAAATATCCACCGCAACGGCGGTGCCCCACGTGAGCTATGACGATCTGCGCCATGCCGATCGCATCACCGTTGAAGGTCTTGAGGTCTTTGCCAACCACGGCGTGTATCCCGAGGAGAACGCCCTGGGCCAGAAGTTCATCGTGTCCTTGGTGCTCTATGCCGACCTGCGTGCAGCAGGGGAGCACGATAACCTGGATGCCTCGATTGATTACGGCTCGGTGTGCCACGATGTCGATGGCTATCTGCGCGAGCATACGTTTAAGCTCATCGAGGCCGCAGCCGAGGGCGTGGCCCAGATGCTGCTACGTCGTTACCCCCTGCTGCTCGGCGTGCGTGTTAAGCTCGATAAGCCTTGGGCGCCCGTCGGTCTTCCCCTGGCAAGCTGCGGTGTCGAGATCGAGCGCGTGCGCTAACCGGTTCTAATACGTCTCTATGGGTGGCTGCTTGAGCCGCTGCGACAGAGCTCTATTGTTGGGGCAGTACGTGTCGAGCAGGGCGTGAAACCGCTGATTGTGGCTTGGCTCGAGCAAGTGGACGAGCTCGTGGGCGACAACCATGTCAAGGCACTCGACGGGGTAGGCGGCAAGCTCGCGTGCGATGCGAATGGCACCGGTTTTGGGCGTACACGAGCCCCAGCGCGTTTTCATGCTGCGCACGGAAACGCGGGAAGCGGCGATACCCATTGCGATTTCGTATGTGCGCACCATATCGTGCAGCGCCGTGGTGACCTCGGATGTATAGAGCTGGTCGATGCGGGCTTGGAGCTCATCGGGCGTTAGGCCGTCGAGGGCCGTGCGCTGCTTTGCCTGCGCGCGCCCACTTGGCTCGTCGGTACCCATAAAACTTGCGAAGGTGGCCTGTTTGGGTCGCGGTGCGGGTGATGCAAAGTTGTGATCGAGCGCATCTTGTACCGTGATGGGCTTGCCCCAAAGCGCAATGATGGACGAGGGGCTGAGCGGCTCTCGCTCCGTCGCCTGACGTTGCTCGCGCTGGGCAAGTCGGCTGATAATCCAGGCGCTGTTGCGCTTCACAAATGCTTCGATACGCTCGCGGCTGGCACCGAGCGGCGCACTGGCGTGGACCTCACCGCTCGATGTGACGCGTAGGTTGAAGTTCTTGACACGCTTTTTGGTAACGACGACGGGGATGGGCATCCCATCCGGTCGGGATACGGAAATCGTAAACTGCTGCGTCAAAAGCGGTCCTTCAGATTGGGGACGGGCCGGCATGTCGACCGTTCGGCATGCCGGCCCGCTCAAGGGATGTGAAATTAATAACGCTCAAAGAAGGCAAGCGCGTTGTCGCTGCAGAGCTTTTGCATCACGGTCTTGCCAAAATGCTTGGAGAGCATGTTCTGGAACTCGGGCATCTTGCTGGCATCGGAGAGGAAAGCGGGCACCGTGGCGCCGTCCCAGTCGCCGCCGAGCGCGATGACGTCCTCGCCGCCCAGGTCGAGCCAGTGCTCGATATGTGCCGCCAGCTGATCGAAGGTGACGTCTGAGGCGGTCTTGTCGGTTGCGTCGTTGGAAAGGAACTCGCTGCAGTAGTTGAGGCCGACGATGCCACCAGTGTCGCGAATGGTGCGGAACTGGTCGTCGGTAAGATTGCGTTTGGCGCCGCAAACCGCACGGGAGTTGGAGTGGCTGGCGACGAAGGGACGCGTGGCGCGGACGGCGACCTCGTCAAAGCACTCATCGTTGAGATGGGAGACGTCAAGCACCATGCCGGCGTGCTCCATCTGCGTAAGTGCCTCGATGCCGGCGGCGGTGAGGCCGGCGTGGGTATCGTGTCCGCTCGCGAGCGGCCCCTGCGCGTTCCAGCTGAGTGACGACATGAGTACGCCCAAGCTCTTGAGCACCTCGATCAGCGCGGGGTCCTCGGCAAAGAACGTGGCGTTTTCGATGGTGTGGATGCAGGCGACCTTGCCGTCCTTGAGCGCAGGGCGAATGTCAGCGGCGCTGCGCACGTTGACCATGCGATCGTGGTTGAGCATGGCCTGGCCGCTCATATGCGCCATGATCTGCGCCTGGAAGCGCGCAGCGTGGGCGGAGGGAATCTCGTCGGGGATAAACGTGGCGAAGCACTGTGCCCACGGTGTGTTGCCGATCTTTGCGAGCGAGATGGCGCAGGCGTTGCCCTCGATGAGGTCGAAATCTTGCGGATGCGTCTCGTCGCCGGGGAAATAACCGTCGGTGCCGGCGGTAAAGCGCAGGTCGAGATCGAGCGTGGCCCAGCCGATGCGGTCGGCGGTGTCACAGTGCAAGTCAAATACGGGATATGCCATGGTTCCTCCGGTTGCAGCGTTTCTTTGCAAACTGTCTTCGAATTGTATGACTAGGGTATAGTTAGCGCCATACGTTCATGGCGGCCCGCGTTGTGTGCCGCCCTTATCACGGAGGTTTCCATGTCCAACCAGGGCAAGAAGGTCAAGACTCATTATCGCGGCACGCTCGACGACGGCACGCAGTTCGATAGCTCCTACGATCGCGGCGAGCCGCTGGAGTTCACCTGCGGTGCCGGTCAGATGATCAAGGGCTTCGATGCCGCCGTTGTCGACATGCAGGTGGGCGAGAAGAAGTCCGTGCACATTCCTGCTGCCGATGCCTACGGCGAGCACAATCCCGAGATGGTTATCACCTTCCCGGTCGAGCAGGTTCCCAACATCGAGCAGATCGAGAAGGGCATGAAGCTCTTCCTGTCCACGCCGAGCGGCATGCCTGTCCCTGCCGTTGTCATCGATGTGACGCCCGAGGCCGTGACGCTCGATGCTAACCACGAGCTGGCCGGCAAGGATCTCAACTTTGATATCGAGCTCGTCGAGGTCGAGGATTAGAGTATGCCTGAACGCTTGGTTTCGACGACATGCTTGGGAAATCTCAACGATCCGTCCTATGAACTCCTGCTTCGTCGGGAGCTGGGCGGCATCTTTGAAGTTGACGAGCTGCTTCTCGATTGGGACCAGGCTGATGTATGCGCGTTTGCGGGCGTGACGGAGCTGGGGCGCACGGTCGATGTTCGGCTGGATACTGCCGACGGCAGTCGTCTTGCCGACGGCGACGTGCTCGCCATCGACCGTTCAGGCATGGTGCCCGTGGCGGTTGTCGTGCGCCTGCGCAGCGCCGAGGTTTATTTGGTCGAAGTCGACCGCATGGATCCGATTGCGCTCGCGCATGCGTGCTGGGAGATCGGCAATATGCACGCGCCGCTTTTCCGAGGCGATTCGGACGAGCATACCGTGCGCATGTATACGCCGGTGCAGCCTGTTTTGGGCCGCATGCTCCGGGGCGTCGAGGGCGTTATGCTCTCGGTGGTTACCCGTGAACTCGATACGGACCGGCGCTTTGCGTCGAGTGCGGCGGAGGTCGTCGTGAGTATGGCTCCCGACTTTACGATCGTAAAAAAGGCGCGCGGTTAACGTGCGTATGAGCAAGACGGACTTTGAGAGGCAGCTATTCAAAGTCCGTCTTGCTGTTGATGAGGTGCTGTGGGGGAAAGCATATGGGTCTTGAGGGAATCAAGCTGATTGCATGCGATTTGGACGGCACGTTGCTGCATCCGGGGGAGTGCGAGCCGCGTTCCGAGGCCTTTGAGCTCATCGATGAGCTGCATCGTCGTGGCATCGTGTTTATGCCGGCGAGCGGCCGTCAATATGCGAGCTTGCGCTATCTGTTTGCCCCGGTGGCCGATGAGCTCGCCTATGTATGCGAAAACGGAGCCCTCGTGATGAGCGAGGGGCGTGCCGTTGTC
This sequence comes from Collinsella sp. LCP19S3_H3, assembly GCF_052119145.1. Lineage (NCBI taxonomy): Bacteria > Bacillati > Actinomycetota > Coriobacteriia > Coriobacteriales > Coriobacteriaceae > Collinsella > Collinsella sp. LCP19S3_H3. The sequence continues at coordinate 95,444 of NZ_JBQKFW010000009.1, read as the reverse complement.
AAGCGTTCCATGGAGCGTAACCTTGCTATGGATATCGCGAATGCCGTGGTTGCGTATCCCCATGCCGACGTGACCCTTTCCTGCGAGGGACACCTCTACACCATAAGCGGCAACGATGCATTCGTCGACCATTTGCGCTACGAGGTCCATTGCGATGTGGCGGTGGTCGACCGCCCCGAGGACATCGACGAGGACGTCATTAAGATCGCGTTTCAAACGCCCGAGACAGAGCAGCCGGCGGCGCTGGAGTATTTCGTCCGTCGCTTTGGCGACCGGGTCGATGTGATGACGTCGGGAACCGAATGGACCGACTTTATCGGCTTTGATTCGGGCAAGGGGTCCGCGCTTGCCGATTATGGTCGTGCGCTGGGGATCTCACCTAACGAAACGATGGCGTTTGGCGATAATGAAAACGACCGCGACATGCTCAACGTGGTGGGCCATCCCTATCTGATGGAGAGCTGCAATCCCAGTATGCGCGGTATCAACGACCGCGTCCGTTACGTGCGCACGGTCGAAGAAGAGCTGCGTCGCCTACTTGCTGAGTAGACATTTTGGACATGCCTGGAAATCTTTCTTTTGCCGCAATCGGTGAAAAAGTTGTTTTTAAGGCATGTCCCAAAATCTACCTACAGTTGGGGCAGAGGCCCTCGAAGATGGTGTAGTGCGAGCTGACGCTCCATCCGATTTGTTCGGATGCCCTGGCGTCGAGCTGGGTATTGAAGGGGAGCGGCACATCGATGACGCGGCCACACGAGGTGCAGATGATATGCGCATGCGGTTCGATGGCACGATCGAAGCGGCTGCCGCCCGGCGTTTTAATCGAGAGAATCTCCCCGGCATCGGCCAAGAGATTGAGGTTGCGGTAAACCGTACCGCGGCTGATTTTGTCATCCTGTTCACGCACAGCGTTGTAGATCTCTTCGGCGGTGGGATGGTTGTAGCTTTGGCGCACGGCATCAAGAACTAGCTTTCGCTGCCTGGTATTCCTTCTTTGCACCGCCATGCGCCTCGCCTCTTTTCTATTAACGGTCGTAGGTAAATGATACCGTATTTAGCACACAATACTAATAATGAGGAGTGAAACCGTCTTCATTGGCAAGTGGGGCTCGGACCTGGGCGTCTACGAGGCGAAAACGCGTTCCCATGCGCTCGTAGGAGGCATGAAGCGCCTCGAGATGAGATAGGATGTTTGCCGGAGCTCCCTGTATCTCCATCTCGACTGAGCCGTCTTCCATGTTACGCACCCAGCCGGTGAGTGCGCGTGCCTGCGCGAGGTTGGTGTTGGTAAAGCGAAAACCAACGCCTTGGACCTGTCCCTCCCAGCGCAGGAAATAGCGCAGGGGAGTGTCTTGAGTGGCCTCGTCGCTTGCGAGCACAGTAAGCCTGCGGCGCAGCTCGAGCTCGACACCAGAGGGCTTTTGGGGCTCGCGGCTGCCGCCGGCGACGCCCGAGAAAAGCTTGTCGAAAATACCCATCGCTAGGCCTGCTTGACAGAATCGGCGGGGAAGGTAATGCCGGTCTGTTGGCGCACGGCATCCATGATGCGCAGCGAGGCAAGCGTGACATCGCGATAGTGGCCAAGCTCGTGACGTCCCGCCGGGGTCTCCCAAATCTCTTCCTTGACGTTATCGATGCCGCCGATGGCGGTGATAAAGTCTGCGAGTTCGTATTCCATGGTGTTGCTCGATTTGGGCAGGTCGAGCACGCGGCCGTTGTTGCTCTGTTCGCGCGGCGCCTCGGTCGCCGAGCCGCGTACGACATCGCCGCGATAGTCGATGCGGACGTTGCGGGGCGTGGACAGATGGTCAATCTGGATAGTGCCACGCTCGCCTTCGATCTGCGAGGGCAGTAGGTCATTCGTAATTTTGGAGTGCGCGAGCTCGACGGAGATACGGCCACCGCCGTAGCTGGCGAGGATGGAACCGCAGCCATCGATGGGGCCATGGGTGAGCTCTTGCGTGGTGGGGTCGAGCAGAGTAGCCATGCTCGTAAGGCCGGAGGGCATGCCGAAGATCTCGACCATGGGCTCGACGGTGTAGACGCCAATATCCATGAGGGAACCCGATGCCATATTGCAGTCGAAGATATTGGTGGCGCGTCCCGCGAGAACCTCGTTGTAGCGTGAAGAATACTTGCCAAAGCGCAATGAGGCGCGGCGGATGGGGGCGATCTCGCCCAGGGCGTCCTCGATGGCGTGGAAGGCGGGATCGTGGAGGGGACGCATGGCCTCGAGGGCCACGACACCTGCTGTCTCGGCGGCGCGGAAGACTTCCAGCGCCTGCGCCTCGGTGGCGCAGAAGGGCTTCTCGACGATGACGTGCTTGCCACTGGCGATGCAGGCAAGGGCCTGCTCGTAGTGAAGTGCGTTTGGGCTGCCGATATAGACGGCGTCGACGTCGGCGGCTGCTGCAAGCTCATCAAGTGAAGTAAAGTTTCGCTCGCCGCCGTGCTCGGCAGTAAAGGCGGTGCCGCGCTCGGCGTTGCGCGAGAGCGTGCCTACGAATACAGCCTGGTCGTTGGCATTGACGACCTGGATAAAGTCGTCGGTGATCATGGATGTGCCGATGGTTGCGATGCGCAGCATACGTCCCCCTTGCGTTGTTTTGGTCTACAGGATGAGTGTAGCGCGTGGGGATATAAAGCTGCGCGAAAACGCTATTACAGGTCGCTCTCGTTAAAGCCGGTGTCGATATCGAGGTTGACTCCATCGGCCGCGGTGGTGGCGAGCTCGTCGCAGCGCTCGTTGAGCTCGTGGCCGGCATGCCCCTTAACCCAGATGAACTCCACCTTATGCTTGCTCTTTGCGGCAAGCAGGCGCTCCCACAGGTCGCGGTTCTTAACGGGCTGCTTGTTGGCAGTTTTCCACCCGCGCTTTTTCCAGCCGTCGATCCAGTGCTTGTTAAAGGCGTTGACGACGTACTGCGAGTCGGAGTGGACCTCGACCTCGCAGGGACGGTTGAGTGCCTCGAGCGCCACGATGACCGCCATGAGCTCCATGCGGTTGTTGGTGGTCTTGGCGTAGCCACGCGAAAGCTCGGAGGTGAAGGTCTTGCCGGCGGGGTTGGTGTATTTGAGCACGGCGCCGTAGCCACCGCGTCCCGGATTGGATCGAGCCGAGCCGTCGGTATAGATGATGACCTTCACAGACTTCCTTTCGTCGAGTTCCTCTCTTGCGGCTGTCTATTGTATCGCCGGTCCATCCTGTTTTATGCGAGGCGCGCCGCTCCACAAGGATGGTGGAGACGTTGTCGCCAAGAAAGATGGGCGACCTGAATTGTCAAGAGCTAGAGGGCTTTTAGATCTGCCATTTCTATTCCGTCCCCAAATGGTTGGTTTTCGTGGATGATGCGATCGAGTTCGTCGAGGTATTGCCGCAGCAGGGGAGAGGGCTTGCGCTCATCGTGCATGATGTAGCCCACTCGCATCGTTGGAGCGTCTGCCAACGGGATCGATGCCATGCCCCATTGCATTTCATTGGAGAGGACACCGGTCGACAAAGTGTAACCGTTCGACGTGATGAGCAGATTGGTGAGCGTGCCACGGTCGGAAACGCGGATGTTGCGGTCGCAGGGGATATAGCTAAACGGCTCCTCGGCGTAATAGAAGGAGTTTGAGGTCCCCTGCTCAAAGCTGTAGCGCGTATAGGGCGTAAGGTCGGCAAGCGATAGCTGGGGGCGGCGTGCGAGCGGATGGCGCTCGCTAACGAAGACGTGGACCGTTGCATCGAAGAGGGGATGGAAGCTTGCGCGGGCGTCGGCGAAGGCCTTCTGCAGGACGCGGGCGTTAAAGTCATCCAGATACAGAATGCCGATATCGCTGCGAAATGCGCGGACGTCGTCGATGATCTGTGACGTGGTGGTCTCGCGCATGATGAACTCAAACTTACTGTCGCGGCAGCGCTCGACGACGTTGACAAATGCCTCGACCGAAAAAGCGTAGTGCTGGGCCGAGACGGCAAGGCGTGCCTGGGGTGTGCCGCCGTCCTCGTAGCGGGCCTCGAGCATATCGGCCTGCTCTACGACCTGGCGCGCATAGCCTAAAAGCTCGGTGCCGTCGTTGGTGAGTGTGACGCCGCGGCTGGAGCGCGTAAAGATTTCCAGACGGAGCTCCTGCTCTAGGCTTTTGACGGCGTTGGAGATATTGGATTGCGCGGTATAGAGGCGCTGAGCTGCGGCGTTAATTGAGCCGGATTCTGCCACGGCGATAAGAAAACGAAGCTGCTGGAGGGTCATCGGCACCCGTCCTTTCGATAGCTATCTAAAAAACCGATAACAGGTTAGCGCTTTTAAGTGATTGACCGCGCGAAACAATGCTCGTACTATTCAAAACACACAAAGGCGGTAGGTAATTAAGCCGACCACGAGAACGGGATGTCAAAAGGAGGACCGCATATGAACTGCTTACTAAGACGAATGCCGGGCTCCTGCTTGCGCCCGTCGGCGTGATCAGGAGACGGCGACTTACTTCTCTTACTCTTATTACTTTTGTTCGATCAAGGAGATCATCATGAGCCAGTTTATCAACAACCCCGAGCACACCTTTGGTTTCGACACCCTGCAGCTGCACGTTGGCCAGGAGAGCGCCGACCCCGCATCCGATTCCCGCGCCGTGCCTATCTACCAGACCACGAGCTATGTGTTCCGCAACTCCCAGCACGCCGCTGACCGCTTTGGCCTTGCCGACGCCGGTAATATCTACGGTCGTCTGACCAACTCCACCCAGGGCGTCTTTGAGGACCGCATTGCCGCGCTCGAGGGCGGCGTTGCCGGCCTCGCCGTCGCCTCTGGCGCCGCCGCCATCACCTATACCCTGCAGGCCCTCGCTCAGGCCGGCGACCATGTGGTGGCCCAAAAGACCATCTACGGTGGTTCCTACAACCTGCTGGAGCACACGCTCTCCCAGTTTGGTGTCGAGACCACCTTCGTCGATGCCCACAACCTGGACGAGGTCGAGGGCGCCATCAGGGACAACACCACGGTCATTTACCTCGAGACGCTCGGTAACCCCAACTCCGATATCCCCAACATCGACGCTATCTCCGAGGTCGCTAAGAAGCATGGTCTTCCGGTTGTTGTCGATAACACCTTCGGCACCCCGTATCTGTTCCGTCCGCTGGAGCACGGCGCCAACATCGTCGTTCACTCTGCAACTAAGTTTATTGGCGGCCACGGCACCTCGTTGGGCGGCGTGATTATCGATGGCGGCAACTTCGACTGGAAGGCGAGCGGCAAGTATGCGCAGATCGCCGAGCCCAATCCCTCCTACCATGGCGTCTCGTTTGCCGAGGCCGCCGGCCCCGCTGCCTTCGCGACCTATGTCCGTGCTATCTTGCTGCGTGACGAGGGCGCCTGCATTAGCCCGTTTAACGCCTGGGTCCTGCTCCAGGGCACCGAGACCCTGTCGCTGCGCGTTGACCGCCATGTCGAGAACACCAAGAAGGTCGTTGAGTTCCTGATCGGTGACGGCCATGTTGCCAAGGTGAACCACCCGAGCCTGCCCGAGCACCCCGACCATGAGCTGTACCAGAAGTATTTCCCCCGTGGCGGCGCCTCGATCTTCACCTTCGAGATCAAGGGCGGCCAGGAGGCTGCTTGGAAGTTCATCGACCACCTGCAGGTGTTCTCGCTGCTCGCCAACGTAGCCGACGTCAAGTCGCTCGTCGTGCACCCGGCTACCACCACGCACTCCCAGCTCTCTGCCGAGGAGCTTGCCGAGCAGAACATTACGCCCTCTACAATCCGTCTTTCCATTGGTACCGAGAACGCCGAGGACATCATTTGGGATCTGAAGCAGGCCTTTGCCGCGCTGGACGAGTAGGGCGACTTGTGCAAGGGCCCCTTGCGACTCGATAGGTATAACTGCATAAAATGCCTGCTCAAGGTGCCTGCGCGAACAATGGTTGTGCAGGCGCCTTTTTTGCATAGGAAGGGCGCTATTACAGGGTTTTTGGCATGCTTTATGCATGCGAGTTGTGGAAAACTCCTGTTGAGAGGATGTGAGTTTTACGCAAATGACGTGCACCTTTTGAGAAAAACCGCAGGTCGCGATTTACTCGGGGTACTATGCAGCGCGATCGAATCACACGCAGCTTAAACGCAGCAAAAACTCACTACGGAGGTTTCCAGCTACATGAGGATCGATTCACGAAAACCGAAGGCCGCCGCCCTTTCTGCCACGCTTGCCGTGGCGCTTTTAGTGGGTGCCGGCGTAACCGATGCCCACGCGGCAACACTGTCCGACGCGGTCGGATCAACGCCGTCCGAGGCGACCCTGATGCAGCCCGTCGACTATCGTAGCGACGGCTTTGGCTCCATGCAGGAGTGGAACGCCTCGATGGGGGCCAAGCGCGATTCCCTAGAGGTCCGCGCGCAGATCATCATGAACATGTACGGTGACTATGCCACCGATGACGAGCGCGCTGTACTGCAGGGTTGTATCGACGGTGCGGGCAGTCTTTTGACGATGGAGGAGGTCGACGCGAAGTCGGCCGAGCTCGACGAGCTTCGCTCCACGCTCGAGGATGCTAAGCGCGAGGCGCTCGAGGCTGCGGCCGTCGAGGCAGAAGCTGCCGAGGCCGTTCAGGCTTCGTATTACAACGCCGGCTCCGGCTCGTCTTACGCGTCTGCTGCGTATTACGCGAACGGCTCGGGCCTGACGCGCTCGAGCGGCGTCAATAACTACAACGGTCGTCGCGAGACCTATTACAGCAGCAACGTGTTGTATCACCACCGCACGGGTGAGTGGACGCTGGATTCCGAGGGCTTTTGGCGTGATTCCGACGGCTACTACGTGGTGGCTGCGAGCGATAAGTCCCAGGGCTCGACCTTTACGGGCTCTAAGGGCGAGTGCAAGGTCTACGATTCAGGCTGCGCAGCCGGAACTACCGATTACTACACCGGTTGGTAATCTGTCGGCATCGATTGCACATGATGGACGGGCGTCTTTACTGAGCTTTCGGGCAATGTAAAGTCGCCCGTTTTTATATGCATTTGGGTTAACAGAGCCCTTACCGTGGCACTACGTTGGGCATATGGGCGCGGGGCACACTAAGTCATGAGAAACAAGGTCTTTCTCGTGGAGGAAGTGATCCCATGAACGCTCGAGATGTCGCTATTGCCGTCGTTGCCCTTTTGATCGGATGTCTTGGTCCGACGGCGGCGTTAGTTGCCGGCTTGCAGTCCACTACGGGTGCTGCTCCTGTGGTTGTGAGCGCCTTGATTGCAGCGGCGCTGTTGGGAAGCGCCGGCGTGGTGCTTTGCCGCGATGACGAGGACGAGGTCCCGGAGTCGCAAAACGAGCCTCAGTTTTAGCCTCGGCCTAAATGCGACAGGCCTTCGCGAGCGATGGGATCCTCGCGAAGGCCTGTCTGCTTACATTGCGCGCGTCGCCGTGCGGGCGAGGCTACCAGCTGCTTTCTATTTCGCGAATCCTCTGGTAGAGCCAATCGTTTTGCGGCACTTGGATATCGTGTTTGGCGGCCAGGCGGCAGATGGTGCCCGCGAACTCCTCGACTTCGGTTTTACGTTGTGCGATGCGGTCCTGCGCCATCGAGGGCATGCCGGCGGGGTCGATTCCCTCGATGAGGTGCACCATCTGCGTCAGGTCTGCCTCGGTAAGCTCAACGCCCTCGGCGTTGGCGACCGCAAGTGTCTCGCGCATGGCGGAAACAAAGCAGCGACGCTGCTCGGAGTCCTGTTCCGTGGCGCTCCCGTAGGTCCCGCCATAGGCCATGCAGGTCTGGTTGATGCCATCGTTGAGCATGAGTTTGGCCCACATGCGGTGCGCAATGTCGCTCTCGACGGTATGGGCGATGCCGCAGCGCGTGTAGAGCTCATCGATGGCGGTGACGGTTGCGGGCTCGGTGCCTGCTGCCGCGCCAAAGCGAATCTCGCCCGCATTGGTAAAGGTGAGCGCGCCGTTAAGGAATACGGCGTCCATGCCCTGGCAGATGCCCAGGACGGTGTGCTTCCAGCCAAAGCGCTCGGCTATTTTTTGCTCGCTCGTAATGCCGTTGCACAGCGAGGCGATGAGCGTGTTGGGTCCCACGACGCGCTCCATAGTCTTGAGTGCTTGGTTGAGCCCCGTCGTCTTGACCGTGAGAATGACCAGATCGGCGGGCGTTGCCTCGCTGGCGCGGACGGACTTGAGCGTGCAGGGCTTTCCGTTGACGGTGAGCGCATCGCCCACGTGGCGCTCGAAACGCGCGTCATCCATGACGTATTCGACGGCGTCATTGCCGAGGGCCTTGGCAATCATACTGCCGTAGAGCAGGCCGACGCCGCCCTTGCCGATAAAGGCGACCTTGTTGATCTGCATGTGAATCATCTCCTCACAAAAAGGCGCCCGCATATGGGGCGCCTGATGGATTGTATGCCGCTGGGGCATGTGGCGTACACCGGAGGCTGAATTTAGAAGAACAAATGCATGGGAACTTATGCCGCGGGGCAGATGGCAAAAACGCGCGCGGGATAACCAACGCCATCGCGCACCTTGGGGAAGGTGCAGAAGATGACGGCGCCTGTGGCGGGAAGCTCGTCCAGATGGTCCATGACCTCGATCTGGTAACGGTCGACCGAGAGGATGCATTGTTCGCCGGGATAGGGGTAGGCATCCTCGCGTGTGGTCACGCTCGCCTCCTTTCATCGGGCTTTTTGCTGATGTTAAAGCGGTGCCGTGACAGCTCGATTTCTGCTGCGTTACGATACGTTCTCGATTACGATTCCACGATGTTTCGGCCGCGTGACCATTGTGTTTCGCCTTGCCGGGGCGCTGATGGCGAAGGGAGGGGCCGTGCAATACCGCGTTGACCCCAAAAGTGGTAACCGAATATCCGCTCTCGGTCTGGGCTGCATGAGATTTCCCGGTGCACCGGGACGTCCGGATGCGAAGACAGCCGACGCCATCATTTCCCGTGCGGTGGAGCGAGGGATAAATTATCTGGATACGGCGTACCTTTATCCCGGCAACGAGGCGTGTGTGGGCGCCTCGCTTGAGCGCTTGGGACTGCGCGACCAGGTGCTGCTGGCGACGAAGTTGCCGCACGCCTCGTGCAAGTGCGCGGAGGATTTCGACCGCATCTTCGATGAGCAGCTGCGTCGGCTGCGGACCGACCATATCGACTATTACCTCATGCACAACATCACCTCGCCCGCCCAGTGGGAACGTGTGGTGGCGTTGGGCATCGAGGACTGGATCGCGCGTCAAAAGGCGGCGGGGCGCATTCGCCAGATTGGTTTTTCGTATCACGGCAGCGCGGCGGATTTCCTGACGATGCTTGACGCATATGACTGGGATTTTTGCCAGATACAGTACAACTATGCCGGCGAGCGTTACCAAGCGGGAACGGCGGGGCTCATGGCCGCCGCCGAGCGAGGCCTCGCGGTGTTTGTGATGGAGCCGCTTTTGGGCGGACGCCTGGCGGGCAAGCTGCCGCCGCGGGCCCGCGCTGTGCTCGATGACGCCCGTGACCCGCATTTGTGCACTCCTGCCGCTTGGGGGCTTTCGTGGGTGTGGAATCATCCTCAGGTGACGATGCTGCTTTCGGGTATGACCGATACCGCGCAGGTGGATGAGAACGCGGCGTTGGCCGATCGGGCCCTGCCGGATTCGATGACAGCTACTCAGCTCGATGCCATCGCACGCGTGCTGACGGAGTTTGAAAAATCGAATCGCGTGCCCTGCACGGGATGCGGTTACTGCATGCCGTGTCCTAAAGGCATCAATATTCCTGGATGTTTTGCCGCCTACAACGCAAGCTATGCGCACAGCTGGTTTACGGGTCTATCGCAGTATTTTACGGCGAGTGCGGTGCGCACAAGCGAGCCCAAGTTGGTGAGCAATTGCGTCAAGTGCGGCAAATGCGCACGCCACTGCCCGCAGCACATCGATATTCCCGAGCGTCTCGACGATGTGCGCCGCCGTTTTCAGCCTGGACCCGTGACGGCGGCGCTTAAGGCCTTCGGCAAAACGCGCTCCTGATGCCCCTTTTATAACTTGCGGTGGAATAGTTCCTGTTTGCGGCAGAATAAGGCATCAACAGGAACTATTTCACCGTAACTGATGAGGGGGAGCTGGGGATGCTGACGATTGGGTGTCACCTATCCACGACGAAGGGCTATCGGGCGATGGGGGAGACGGCGCTATCCATTGGCGCCAATACCTTTGCATTCTTTACGCGCAACCCGCGCGGCGGCAAGGCGAAAGACCTTGACATGGATGACGTGGCGGCCCTGCGCGAGCTTATGGAACAAAACGATTTTGGTCCCCTCGTGGCCCATGCTCCGTATACCTATAACCCCTGCTCGGCCAAAGAGCGGGCGCGCGAGTTTGCCCTGGAGGCCATGGCTGAGGATCTGCAGCGTCTGGAAGCGCTGCCCGGTAACTACTACAATTTCCATCCCGGTGCGCATGTGGGACAGGGCTCCGACGCCGGCATTCAGATGATCGTCGACACCCTGTGCCAGGTGATGTTTGAGGGCCAGCAGACGACGGTACTGCTCGAGACCATGGCTGGCAAGGGCACCGAGGTGGGCCGCAGCTTTGAGGAACTGGCGATCATCATCGAGGGCGTTGCTGACAGGCGCCCCGAGCTGTCGGCCAAGCTGGGCGTTTGCCTGGACACCTGCCATGTAAATGACGCCGGCTATGATATCGTCCAAGATCTTGACGGTGTGCTCGACGAGTTCGATCGTGTGGTGGGTATCGAGCGCCTGCGCGCTGTGCATATCAATGATTCCAAGAATCCCCGCGGTGCCCATAAGGACCGGCATGAGTGCATCGGCAAGGGTTACCTCGGCAGCGAGGAACTTGGCGGTGGAATGCAGGTTATGCAGAATATTGTATCGAATAGCCGCCTGCGATCACTGCCATTCATTTTGGAAACGCCGAACGAACTTGCAGGTTATGCGGCTGAAATTAAACTGTTAAGGTCATTGCAGCAGTAATGACTGTCATAAAGTGGAGTGTTCCATTCACGTTATGGGTTTGTTTCAATCAGTTTTCTAATTGCAGATTCTCTCACGCGGGTGCATAATAGCCCTCAGTTTTTGCAGGCCCCTGAATCACATGGGGCCATTGGAAGGAGACTGATTATGAAGCTGAAGAAGCTTGGCGCATTTGCCGCCACGGGCGCCATGGCGCTTGCCCTCGCACTGACGGGCTGCGGCTCGTCCAACGCCACCTCTGGTTCTGATGCCGGTTCCAGCAGCTCTGACGACGCTAAGGTCGAGAAGGTCGACGGCTCCAAGGAGTACGCGCTCGTCAAGGACGGTACGCTGACCGTCGGCACCTCTGCCGAGTACGCTCCGTTTGAGTACAAGGATGACAACGGCGATTATCAGGGCTTTGACCTTGAGCTCATCAAGGCTATCGGCGACAAGCTGGGCCTGGATGTCGAGTACGTCAACAACGACTTCGACACGCTCGTCCCCGGTGTCGCTTCGGGTACCAAGTATGACGTCTCCATTGCGGCTATCACCGACACGCCCGAGCGTGAGAAGGAAGTCGCTTTCTCCGATTCCTACTACATGGACGATCAGGCTATCGTGACCAAGGTCGATAACACCGACATCACGGCCGACAATTACAGCGAGAAGCTCAACAACGCCGACGCTACCATCATCGTCCAGTCTGGCTCGACCGCCGAGGCCTTTGCCCAGGAGAACTTCCCCAAGGCCAAGATCGTCCCCTACAAGGACGCTACCGAGTGCTTCAGCGCCCTGCAGTCCGATAAGGGCGATGCCGTAGTCACCAACCGCTCCGTTGCGAGCCAGCTGACCGCCGAGCAGTTCAATACCTGCCACACGGTTAAACAGATCAGCACCGGCGAGGAGTACGCTATTGCCATCAACCAGGGCAACACCAAGCTCAAGGACGACATCAACCAGGCCATCAAGGACCTGACCGACGACGGCACCGTTGACGCCCTCATGGCTAAGTACAACATCAAGTAAACAGATACTTGATTGCGTGTGGGCCCTTTCCGTTTAGCGGAGAGGGCCTTTGCGCTTCTTTCGACGGAGAGTGTTTCCGTCTCTTTTTGCCGGCAACTTCTACGATAGGAGCCACCTTGTCTCGACTGAACAAAGGGGCCGCTGAGCAGCGTTCTTCACTACCCGCCTTGCTCCAAAAGCTAGCCTGTGTCATGGCCGTGGCGCTCGCGCTGGTGTGCGTGGGGGCATCTGCGCCCTCGACTGCCCAAGCGCTTGAGACCGCAAAGATTACCGCCCGACCCAACACCGGTTCGGGCAGCGATGTGGTCGGCGGCACCGAGACACGCATTACCTGGGAAGTTCAGGCCGATGCCGACGAGGAGCTGAGCGGTCTTTCGCTGACGTTTGTCGACGGCACGACGTTTGGTACCGATGACACGCGATTGACGATGCTCTCGGGCGAGGACCTCATGGATCGCACACCCATGAAGCCCACGTGCACGGCTGATGGCCAGACGCTCAAGATCGACTTTGGCGAGACGGCGCCTGCCGGCGGCTTTTTCCGTGTCGAGGTGTACGGCGTGACCTTCCCCGTCGAAGGCGGCGACGAGGCCTTTAGCGGCACCTATACGCTCGCCGACGGTTCGACCAAGAAGATTTCCAAGATTCCTTCCGTCGAGATTAAGGGCGTGACGGCCTTCGATAACTTCCAGGCCGATCTTAAGGAACAGCCGTGGGTCGAGGCTTGGAATTCCAATATGTTCCTGCGCCTGTTCTTGAACCCGGTCATTTTGGTCCAGAGCCTGCCGGTCGTATTTAAGGGCTTCCTTATGTCGCTCTCGATCGTGCTTGTGGCGTTTCCGCTGGCAATCCCCTTTGGCTTTGCCTTGTCGCTCATGCGCATCTCCAAGTCGCGCATCCTGCGCTGTCTTGCCGGCATCTACGTGAATATCATCCGCGGTACGCCGGCGTTCCTGCAGATCTATATCGCGTTCTTTGGCCTGCCACTTGCCGGCGTCAAGGTGGACGACTACGTCTTGGGCGTTATCGTCATGGCCATGAACTCGTCTGCGTACCTGTGCGAGATCTTCCGTGCCGGTATTCAGTCGATTCCCAAGGGCCAAAACGAGGCTGCCCGCTCGCTGGGCATGAATGCCTTCCAGACGTTGCTTTACGTTATGATTCCGCAGACGTTCCGCAATGTCCTGCCTACGCTGACCAGCGAGTTTATCCTGCTTTACAAGGATACGTCGCTGCTCGCCGCCGTGGGCGTGGTCGAGATCGTCATGAATGCCCGCACCATCGTGGCGACGACGGGCTCCATCACGCCGTATGTGGTTGCCGCCCTGTTCTATCTGGTCATTACCCTGCCGCTTGCACGCTTGGTGAGCGGTCTTGAGGCGAGACTTCTGGGGACGGCCGAAACCAAAAAGAAGCGTCCCACCAAGAGCGCCGGACAGGTTGTCGCGACACCCGCCGATCATATTGCAGGTCTGTAAGGAGGTTCTATTATGAGCGAAACCAATAACTCGAACGAGGTCGTCGTCAGCATCAAGAATCTCCAGAAGGCCTTTGGCGATAACGTGGTCCTGCGCGACATCGATCTGGATGTGCACAAGGGTGAGGTCGTCGTGGTCCTGGGCCCCTCGGGCTCGGGTAAGTCGACGATGCTTCGCTGCATTAACCGTCTTGAGGAGCCCACGAGCGGCTCGATTGTCGTCGAGGGCGTGGATGTGTGCGCCAAGGGCGTCGACCTCAATAAGGTGCGTACGCACTTGGGCATGGTGTTTCAGCAGTTCAATCTGTTTCCGCACCTGTCGGTCAAAAAGAACGTCATGCTTGCGCAACAAAAGGTGCTCAAGCGCAGCAAGGAAGAGGCCGAGAAGATTGCCGTCGAGGAGCTGACCAAGGTCGGTCTGGCGGAGCGCATCGATTTTATGCCGAGCCAGCTTTCGGGCGGCCAACAGCAGCGCGTGGCCATCGCCCGCGCCCTGTCGATGAATCCGCACGTGATGCTCTTTGATGAGGCCACGTCGGCGCTTGACCCCGAGCTCGTCCGCGACGTTCTGGGTGTCATGCGCGATCTTGCGCGTGAGGGCATGACGATGATTGTGGTGACGCACGAGATGGGCTTTGCCCGCGACGTCGCCGACCGCGTCGTCTTTATGGACGGCGGCGTTATCGTGGAGGAGGGTACGCCGAGCGAGGTCTTCGACCATCCCAAGAGCGAGCGCACCAAGGCGTTTTTGGGCAACATCTCGTAGCTGCTTTATGTGGCTGACAGAGCAGAAAACGGGGCTGGATTTGGATCCAGCCCCGTTTTTGTTGGGATGCGAATGTGTTTTGGTGCAGAGCCGCGTATGGGCGGAGCTTATCGCCGTTAGGTGAGCTCGGCTCCAAGGGCGCGACAGGCGGCCTCTGCCTCGGCGCCGGCTGACGCCGCGCCCTCGGCAACGAGGTTTGCCATGGCTTTGGTATTGCCTGTGCCGCTCCAGTAGACGACTGCGATCTTGCTCATATGTTTTCCTTTCGGTTGTGCGGCGTGCGGCCGCGGTTTGTATGCTCTATCGGGTTGCCTGGGCAAGTTTTGCCAGGCTGTGGCCCTGCTGATAGATATGGGTGAGGTGCTGCGCGCAAAATGTGACGAACGCCCTCAACGCTCTCGATGGCATTTGGGCCACGGTGACGTATGCAGACCACACGGCGTGCATCCGTTCTAAAAACCCGATCGATCGTGAGGTACTTGAGGCTGCCGTGAGGGATGCGGGCTATTACGTCATAAAGCCGTAGGGCCGGGCGTACGCTTGCGCTTAGGCTCGGCCGCGCAGCTCGATGTCTTGGATATCGTCGAAGCCGATGGCGATGTCTCGGAGTTTGAGCAGCTTGAACGCGGGGAGCACTTCGTCAAGAATGCCGGTGCGGCTGCGATAGCCGTATGTATCGTAATAAGTAACGCGCACCAAGTCGCCGCGTTTGAGGCCCTCGAGCTTTTTTGAAAGCTCGAGGGCTTTTTCTTCCGTGAGTTCGCATTTGGGCTCAACAGAGATCTCTTGTTTGCGCACGAGCTCGTAGTATCCCGTGAGGGCGGCAAAGGGCATAAACTGCGCGGCGCGGTTGGCGCGAACGGCACCGTTAGCGGTGAGCTTGGGGTCGGCGGAGCGACGTCTTCCCTCGGGGTCCGCCAGGCGTTCAAAAGGCGTCGGTGGCCGCATCGGCTGTTGTTGGGCCTTAGGCACGGTGTCCTCCTACCTGATCGTTGCGTTCGCGTGCGGTGGCGCCGGCGGTAAAGCTTAATCCCTTGACCAGGGCATTCTTGCCGTACTTGCCCTTCACGGCCAGAACGGCGCGGGCCAGGTCACGCTCGCGTTCATCGGCCTTAACATCGCTAAACAGATCGATGGTGGCAAATTCCTCGGGCATGAGGTTGCCAAAGCCCAAATTGATGCGCTTGACCGGTCGTTTAGGATCGACGGTCTGCGCCCAGAGCTCATCGAAATGGCCCATGATCTTCTTAAACGAATTGGTGCGCTCGGGCAGCTTGCGCGAAGCGTTAGAGTGCGCAAAGAGCGCGGCATAGCCGCCACGCGGTTTGCCGCCATGCTCTCCCACAAAGATGCCGTCGATTGCCTGTGCCTCGCGCACCAGACGGCGTCGTTCGCCATCGCGCTGGACGGGCTTGGGTGCACGGGGTGCGAGCTCGGGGCCGGCGGTTGCGGCGGGTTCGATGCTCGACGTGCTCGAACGCAAATGCCCGCATCCGTCTACATATTGCGCTGTGCCGCTGGCGTCGAGGCGGCGTATGTCGGCGCGCTCGCTCGCGTAGCCCACAAAGAGCGAGATGCTGTCGCAGACTACATGCTTATCGACCAAGTCCAGTACGGCGGCATCGACCATCTCGCGCAAGATGGTGTAGGCCTGCTCGTAGGCATAACCCTTCGAGAGCACTTGTCCTGTGGTGGTTGAAGTTGCCTGCGGGCGATAGGCCTGAATATCGGCGATAGTTGTCGGCTCGCGCCCAAAGGCGTGGTCGATGAGATACTCGGCATTGACGCCGAGTTCGTCGTAAAGTAGGTTTTCGTCGAGCGCGGCGACGCCCATCAGATCGTATACCCCGTACTTTTCGAGGCGGGCTGCCACGCCGGGGCCGATGCCCCAGATATCGGTGATGGGGCGATGGGGCCAGATCTCCTTGCGAAAGGTCTCGTCGTCGAGTATGCCGATGCGGCTGGGTACGTGCTTAGCGGTAATGTCGAGCGCCACCTTGGCCTGGAATAGGTTGGGGCCGATGCCGACTGTCGCCGTGATGCCGGTGCGCGCGAGGACCTCATCGCGCAGCATGCAGGCAAAGCTTTTGGCATTGGTATGGTAGAGCTCTAGATAGGGTGTCACGTCGATAAAGCACTCGTCAATTGAGTAGACGTGAACGTCTTGCGGACTGACGTATTCCAGGTAGATACCGTAGATCTGCGCCGACACCTCCATGTAGTGCTGCATGCGCGGTACGGCCTTGATGTAGTCGATGCCGTCGGGAATCTCAAACAGGCGGCAGCGGTTGTGTATCCCGAGGTCCTTCATGGCCTGGGTAATGGCGAGGCAGATGGTCGTACGCCCGCGTGATTCGTCGGCAACGACCAGGTGGGTGGTGAGCGGATCGAGCCCGCGGTCGACGCACTCGACGCTGGCGTAAAACGTCTTGAGGTCGATGCAGATATAGGTGTGACGCCCGTGCCCCACGCGTTCTCCCATCAAACACATGTTCTTATCGAATGCATGTTCGATAATACCCGCTCGTCCGGACATCGTCAAAACCTGCCAAAAAGGGACAGGTTTATTTCGGTAGGTAAAACGCTTGACCGACCAAAACAAACCTGTCCCTTTTTGGCAGGTATGGTCGGGCGGTTGCATCGGGTTTTAACGCAGCTCTAAAGAGCGCGAAACAGCTCGGAAAACCTCGCTTCGTAGCATGAGCCTAACGATCGATACCACCATAAAGCACGGAAGGGTTGTGGGGATAATGGTCAACTATGGGTTTGGTATGCCGACGCGCCTTGTTGCGGATGGAGACGTGGCTCGCTGGTGTGGACGATTGGTCGCTCACTACGGCGGCACCAAGGCGCTGGTGGTGCTGGGTGGCGACAAACATACGCGCGATGAGCTTGTCTCGGCGGCGCTCGGCTCGCTTGACCGAGCTCTGCTCGAGCGCGTGCTTTTTCGTTGCGGCTCGGTTGAGGGCGACGGGGGAGACGATCTGATCGACGAAGCTGTGGCCCTGGCGACCGACGAAGGCGTGGACTTTGTCCTGGCGATCGGCGATGCCGATACTGCTGGCTTTGCGCGCGAACTCGCGCGTCGCATGGCGGCGCTCGATGCCGGCGAAGACGGTTTTGTCCCTTATGGATGTATTGTCTCGGAGGGCAAAGTGCCTGCCGTCGTGGGGGCCGGTGAGGTTCCCGTTTTTGCCATCATCGCGCCCGAACTGCTTGAGGGCATTGGGTCTCCTCTGCGTGAGTTGCTCGGCAGCGTGTGCGCTGCGGCCTAATGTCTGCCATAAAGAGATGGGCTATTCTTGGTAGGTAAAGCGTTTGACCTGCCAAAATAAACCTGTCCATTTTTGGTCGGTCGCCGTTTGGGGGCGGATTGGCAACGCTCGCTGATTACGGTCTTGACCTGCGCTAGAATAGGGGCATCTGATTATCCGGGCGCATGGAGGTTTGCGCCCGTATGTTGAGGAGGACGTTATGGCAACTGTTGCCGCACCTATCGACGCTACGTCGACCGCCGCTTGGAAGGCGCTCGAGGCTCATCAGGAGAAGCTCGAGGCCGAAGGTATCGACCTCAAGGCCTGGTTCGCTGCCGATGCAGAGCGCGTGAACAAGCTGAGCTTTGACGCCGGTGACCTGCACTTCGACCTGTCCAAGAACCTGGTGACCGATGAGACCGTCAAACTGCTGTGCGATCTTGCCCGCGAGGTGAAGCTCGAGGAGCGCCGCGATGCCATGTTCTCTGGCGAGCACATCAACACCACCGAGGACCGTGCCGTCCTGCACACCGCGCTGCGCCGCCCGGCAACCGAGAAGGGCCAGCTCATCGTCGACGGCCAGGACGTCGTCGCCGACGTGCACGAGGTCCTCGACCGCATGTACGCCTTTGCCGAGCGCGTGCGCTCCGGTGAGTGGAAGGGCGTTACCGGCAAGAAGATCGAGCATCTGGTGTCCATCGGCATCGGCGGCTCCGACCTGGGCCCGGTCATGGCTTACGAGGCTCTGCGCCCCTATGCCGACGCCGGTATCGACTGCCGCTATATCTCCAATATCGACCCCAACGATCAGGCAGAGAAGCTCAAGGGCCTGGATCCCGAGACCACGCTCGTGATTATCGTCTCCAAGACCTTCACCACGCTCGAGACCCTCACCAACGCTCGCGAGGTCAAGACCTGGATGCTCGAGCAGCTCAAGGCTCAGGGTGCCATCGACGGCTCCGATGAGCAGAACGCCGAGGCCGTGGCCAAGCACTTCGTTGCCGTTTCCACCGCACTCGACAAGGTCGAGGCCTTCGGCATCGACCCCGCTAACGCCTTTGGTTTCTGGAACTGGGTCGGCGGCCGCTATTCCGTCGACTCCGCCGTGGGTCTGTCGCTGATCGTCGTGCTCGGTCCCGAGCGCTTCCAGCAGTTCCTCGAGGGTTTCCACGCCATCGACGAGTACTTCTGCAATACCCCGCTCGAGAACAACGCCGTCGCGCTGATGGGCCTGCTCAACGTCTGGTACGTCAACTTCTTCGGTTCCAAGAGCCACGCCGTGCTGCC
Organism: Collinsella sp. LCP19S3_H3; assembly: GCF_052119145.1. Lineage (NCBI taxonomy): Bacteria > Bacillati > Actinomycetota > Coriobacteriia > Coriobacteriales > Coriobacteriaceae > Collinsella > Collinsella sp. LCP19S3_H3. Next base: position 76,706 of record NZ_JBQKFW010000009.1, on the reverse strand, counting down.
GTACTGCCAGTACCTGCACCGCTTCCCGGCCTATCTGCAGCAGCTCACCATGGAGTCCAACGGCAAGCACGTCCGCTGGGACGGCAGCGCCGTGACCTCCGACACCGGTGAGATCTTCTGGGGCGAGCCCGGCACCAACGGTCAGCACGCCTTCTACCAGCTGCTGCACCAGGGCACCGTGGTGGTCCCGGCCGACTTTATCGCCTTTGCCAATACCGCCAACCCCGCGACCGATAGCGGTCAGGACGTTCACGAGCTGTTCCTGGGCAACTTCCTGGCCCAGACCAAGGCACTCGCCTTTGGTAAGACGGCCGATGAGGTGCGCGCCGAGGGCACGCCCGAGCAGATCGTCCCGGCCCGCTGCTTTGAGGGCAACCGTCCGACGACCTCGATCTTCGGCGATACGTTGACCCCGTTCGCACTCGGCGAGCTCATCGCCCTGTACGAGCACATCACGTTTGTCGAGGGCACGGTCTGGGGCATCGACTCCTACGACCAGTGGGGCGTCGAGCTGGGCAAGCAGCTTGCCAAGCAGATTACCCCGGCCTTCCACGACGACGCCGCCAAGGCCGAGCAGGACGCTTCGACCCAGGCACTCATCGAGTTCTACCGCGCTCACCGCAAGTAGTCTTTACGGCCGAGTTGGCTTATGACTGAAAGGGGCCCGTATCCGTTGGGATGCGGGCCCCTTTGCTATTTGAGTGGGCATGAGGGCGTATTGAGGGGGGGGGATGTCTTGAATGAAAGGGGCCCGTATCCGTTGGGATGCGGGCCCCTTTGCTATTTGAGTGGGCATGAGGGCGTATTGAGGGGGGGGGATGTCTTGCAGTCGGCATCCGCGTGCGGTGCCATTCGCTGTCCGTAAATATACGTCTACAGCTAATTTCATACCACTTGCCGGAATGAGGGCGCTGCCCTTGCATGTCGGGTGTAGATTGAACGTGGTTTTTCGCGTGAAACCACGAATCGGTTGTCAGCCCTGAACAAGGAGGCCCAGCATGACGCTTGCCAAACCCATCAATAAATACATCGACTATATCGATGCCCCCGAGGACACGTTTGAGCAGTATGTCGAGAAGGCGCTAAAGTACAACTTTCGCTGCGTATTTGCGAACCTGCAGGAGTACGAGACGGGCCGCGCCATGCTCGAGGGCTCTGACATCATCCTTGCCGGCGCTATCGACTTTCCCCAGGGCACTATGACGCTTGAGGAGAAGCTTGCGAGGTTTGAGGAATACGCTGCGTGTGGCTTTACCGAGATTGACTACGTTTTGAATCAGGGGTCGATCGAGAACCGCGATTTTGATGCCATCGAGCGCGAGATGACTGCCGTTGCTGATTTTTGTCGCGCGCATGGCATCACTGACAAGGTAATCGTTGAGATGTGCAAGCTGGACGGCGACGACGCCGCCAAGCGCCGTGTATGCGAGATCGCGCTGGAGGCCAAGCCGGGATTCCTTAAGACATCGACCGGCAGAAGCTTTGGCGGTGCTAAGCTCGAGGACGTGCGGCTGATGCACGAGGTGCTCGGCGATGCCGTGGCAATCAAGGCGGCGGGCGGTATCCATAATTACGAAGAGGCTTGCGCATTCATCGAGGCCGGCGCCAGCGCGTTGGGTGCATCGGCGGGCATCGCGATCGTCGAGGGCGCACCGACGGATGAGCGTCGCTAGCAGACGTATTTGACCTGAGCGATAAAGCTTCACGACCACACGCCGTTCATGTTCGGGACAATATGACTTTTTACCCGTCGCAGACAGAGCCGCAGTAGGTGTTCTGTATGATGACTCAGGCAAGGTTGTTCAATGACAGGGAGGCTTATATGGCAATCAAAGCCATCGCAATGGATATCGACGGTACGCTCACCAACGACCAAAAGGTCATCAGCCCGCGTACGCGCGAGAAGCTGCTCGCGGCGCAGGAGTCGGGCATTAAGCTCATTTTGGCTTCGGGCCGTCCCGCATGGGGGCTGCACGCCTTGGCGCAGGAGCTCGACCTTCATAACCATGACGGTCTGCTGGTGGCCTTTAATGGCGCGCATGTGGTCGACGCTCAGACCGATGAGGTCCTTTTTGACCAGGCCATGCCGGCTGACGAACTGCACCGTCTGATTGATCATCTGCGTAATTTTGACGTGATCCCTATGATTTCGCTTGGTCGCGATCTGCACGTCGAGGACTCGTACCGCTGCATGATTACGCTGCCGGATGGCTCGCAGAAGAATATCGTCAAGTATGAGCGCGACGCGTGCGATCTTAAGATTCGCGAGGTGGAGAGCCTGCATGAGGTCGTGGACACTTATCCCGTGGACAAGCTGCTCACTGCGGGCGACCCGGCCTATCTGCAAGCGCATCACGAGGAGATGTATGCGCCCTTTACTCAGAAGCTTTCGGGTATGTTTACGGCCGACTGGTACTTTGAGTTTACGGCTCCCGGTATCGACAAGGCCCGCGCGCTCGAGGGTGCCCTGCCCAAGCTCGGCATCGATGCCAGCGAGGTCGTCTCGTTTGGCGACGGCCAGAACGACAAGTCCATGATTGAGTGGGCCGGCACCGGTGTTGCCATGGGCAACGCGGTTGACGAGGTTAAGGCCGTGGCCCAGATGGTGACTGCCAATAACAACGAAGACGGCATTGCGGTGGCGCTGGATAAGCTGCTGGGTTAGAATCGCCGATTAATGCATGGTTCGGGCGCCTGCTTACAGGCGCCCTTTTGTTAGGGAGGGTGCCGTGTCCGCATTTCCGTTCGACGCCGTTATCTTTGACATGGACGGCGTCATTGTCGATACCGAGTATTACTACCTGAGCGAGACTGCCGCGTTTGCCAAGGAGCTTGGGCTTAACCTGACTCAAGAGGAGTTGAACGGGCAGATCGGTACCTCACATCAGTTCTTCCTGCATATGCTGGTCGATTGGTTTGAGCGCGCCGGTAAGGGGCATTTCACTGGCGAGGAAGCGTTGGCCCGTTGGGACGAGTGGGCGCATAAGCGTCCGCGCGACTATCAGGCTTTGATTAACCCAGGCGCCGTGGATACGATTCGAGAGCTGCCGCGCCGCGGCGTTCGCGTGGCGCTTGCCAGCTCGTCTCCCATGGATAGCATCGAGGAAGTGCTCAATGCGTGCGGGCTGTCGGATGCCTTTGAGTATGTGGTGAGCGGCGAGCAGTTTAAGGAGAGCAAGCCCGAGCCCGACATCTACCTGCATGCGCTGGACCTGCTGGGACTTCCCGCGAATCGCTGCTGCTGCGTTGAGGATTCGGTGCCTGGTATCACTGCCGGCAAGCGAGCCGGCCTGACGGTCATTGCCAAGCGCGAGGAACGCTTCGGCTTTAGCCAAGATGCCGCGGACAAGATTATCGACCAGCTGCCGGAGTTGCTGGAGCTTGCGTAGGACTTGGACGGCACGTCTACCGTCATAATGGTATCGTTGTCGTCTTTTTGCATACAGGGGCTAGCGAAGGCCAAAAATAGAGTGCGCATTTGCTAAAACTGCCGATTCGATGCGCTTTGCGTCACAGTTTTTGAGTGAGGCAATGCGCATCGAGGTCCTTGTGAGCGATTTGATGAGCGACTGCGCGCTTGTTTCTGTGTTTGCCTCCGCTGGTGCATCGGTCTCGAGCAGTAAGCGGTCGAGCGGAATCTGTCGTGCGTATTCGCGACCGCGCTTGGTGGCGAGCATACGATCGTTCACGGAAAAATAGCAGCCCACATTACGCGCGCGGACGAGTTCGTCCGAAGTGCCGCTAAACCAGTGGAAGATGATAGCGGGGGAGTCGGGGCTTGGGATGAGTAGACCATGCGATTCGAGGACGTCCAGTACGGCTCCTGCCGAACGAACGGCGTGAATCGATATTACGCGCCCGGCAAGAGGACACTGCACGAGCGCATCGCAGAGCCGGTCAAGTGCCTGTATTTGCAGCGGTTCGCTTCCGGCAAAGCGCGCGGAAAAGTCGAGTCCGACTTCGCCGATATAGCGCTCTTGGGCAGCAACTTTGCAAAGCAGATTGACTTCGGCAGGACCGCAGCGGCCGTCGGCGAGCCACCAGGGATGGAGGCCAACGCCCGCGATAATGTTTGGGTAACGGCTGGCCCGCTTTTTTGCTGCCGCGAAGTCGCGCGGGTCGACCCCGCAATCAAAGACCCCCAGCCCTATAGCCGCAGTTTCGTCGGCAACAGCATTCGGGTAAGCCATCAAATCAAGATGGCAGTGTGCATCAATTAACCGGGGCTCCATCTCGGCGCGCTCCGCTAGTCCAGGCGCTGGCCATCGGCGCGCACGTGCTCGGTGCCGCGCCCACTGATCTGGCGGATAACCTCGCCAGCAATCATCTGACCCATGATGGGCGGCATAAAGCTGGCGGTTCCCAGCTCGGTACGCTCGTGGATGTTGGAAGGGTCGCGGGGCTGTGTCTTAACCGATTCCTCGCAGCTAAACAATACATGTAGGCTCTTGATTCCGCGCTTCTTACATTCTTTGCGCATAATGCGGCTCATGGGGTCACGTACCGTATCGAAGATGTCGGCAAAGCGGAGGCACTCGGGATGGAGCTTGTTAGCCCCGCCCATGGAACTAACCAAACGAATGTCGTGGTCCTGAGCATATTTGGCAATGGTGAGCTTGGCCGAGATGGTGTCGATGGCGTCGACGACGTAATCGAGCTTGCCGTCCGTCTGCTCAAAAACGCTCGCAAAGAACTCGTCGATGTTGTCGCTCAACAGGTATTCGGTGCGCTTGATAACGGTGGCGGCGGGATTGATATCGCGAATCATGGCTTCCATCACGTCCACCTTGCGCTTGCCGATGGTGCTGTGAAAGGCGATGGCCTGGCGATTGATGTTGCTGGGCGCGATGATGTCCTTGTCCAGAATGACGAAATGACCGATGCCGCCGCGGGCGAGTGCCTCGCAGCAATTGGAGCCCACACCTCCGCAGCCGAGCACCAGCACCGTAGCATCGGCGAGCTTATCGAGTGCCTCGCGGCCCATGATGATCTCGAGCTTGGTGTCGCGTGTCTCGATGGCGGCTGCGGCAGCGGTTTCGGTCATAAATATCCTCCGATGGGGAAGCGAATCGTGTTTTAGCTATCGCCATTATAGGTATTATCACGATTCCATTTGAACCCTTGGGGTTTGTTGAAATGGGATCGGGATTCGCATAAGATTGAAGCAGATGGCGCCCGTTGCCGCGGGTTAGCCAACTCCGAAACACGTTTATGGCGTGAGAAGTGGCCGTCTTCGCATTACGCGGGGGCGGCTATTTTTTTGAGTATAAGATTAGATAATTAGACAAACATTTAAATATCGAGTATAGTGTGCGCGTCGAACGAAATACTGAGAGGAGGTCCTATGCCGGGAGAGGGTTTTAAAGCGCTGGCCGATCCTACGCGGCGGCGCATTTTGGAACTACTACGCGAGGGCGACCGCACGGCTGGGGAGCTTGCCGAGCATTTTGACATCAGCAAGCCGTCGTTGAGCCATCATTTGGCGACGCTCAAAAACGCCGGGTTGGTGACCGATGAACGTCATGGCCAAAACATCGTTTACAGCTTAAACACCACCGTCATGCAGGACTTGATCGGTTGGTTTATGGGCTTTACAAACACTGAAGGTGATAAGGATGAATAACGAAAACAAGGGCATTCACGCCACGGGGGTATCGCCACGCGTGTGGATCGCGCTGGTCGCTCTGTGCGTCGCCAATATCGTAGCGCACCTTATGGTGATGCCGAGCTTGCCTGCGCAGATTCCCACGCACTGGGGCGCGAACGGCGTTGACGGTTGGGGTCCCAGCTGGATGGCCTCCGCGCACGGCGTGCTGCCCCTGGTGCTTCTCGCAATGTTCTACGTGGTGCCGCGCATCGATCCCAAAGGTGAGGCATATCGAACCTCGGGCAAGTTCTATCAGGGCTTCGTAATCGCCTTCACCCTGTTCATTTGTGGTATAAGCTGGCTGGGAGAGCTTACGGTCTGGGGCGTGGTGCCGGCGGTCGGTTCGGTCAACGTGCTGATTTCCGGTGCTGTCGGTTTGCTGTTCATTGGCGTAGGCAACTACTTGCCGCGTGTGAAGCAGAACTATACGCTCGGTATCAAGACGCCCTGGGCGCTTGCCGATCCCGAGAACTGGCGCCGTACGCAGCGTTTTGGCGGTGCCTGCTTTATGGTGCTGGGTGTTGGTCTGATTGTGATGGGCGTTGCGGGTAGCGTGCTTTCAAGTGAAGTTGTCGCCGCGGTGATTGCGGTTCTGGCGTTTGGTTCTGTCGGAGTCGTCTACGTCTACTCGTATCTGCTGTGGCGCAAATCGCAGCGAGCTGCTCGTTAAGGTTGCGGAAAACTAGCGTACGCAGTTCATAGTATGTTCCGGGGGACTTTTCCCAGGTAGTATTAGGGGGTATGGGTAACCGTGCCCCTTTTTCGTTACGTTTTAGAGCTGGTTTTCTCATCTCGTTTCCACTAAAGCGAAACAAGAATAGGGAAACAGCAGGTAGAAAGGATAAAACAGGCAAATGGCAGAGTTTATCTACCAGATGTATCAGGCTCGCAAGGCTCATGGCGACAAGGTGATCCTTGACGACGTGACCCTGAGCTTCTATCCCGGTGCCAAGATCGGCGTCGTGGGCCCTAACGGTATGGGCAAGTCGACCCTGCTCAAGATCATGGCCGGCATCGAGGAAGTCTCCAACGGCGATGCCAGACTTACCCCCGGCTACACCGTGGGTATCCTGCAGCAGGAGCCGCCGCTCGACGACGACAAGACCGTCATCGAGAACGTGCGCATGGCATTTGGCGACATGATTGCCAGGGTCGATCGCTTCAATAAGATCGGCGAGGAGATGTGCGACCCGGACTGCGACATGGATGCCCTCATGGCCGAGATGGGAAAGCTCCAGGACGAGATCGACGCCGCCGACGGCTGGGATATCGATTCCAAGCTCGGCCAGGCTATGGATGCCCTGCAGCTGCCCGATTCCGACATGCCGGTCAATGTGCTTTCCGGCGGCGAGCGCCGTCGCGTGGCCCTGTGCAAGCTGCTGCTCGAGGCTCCCGACCTGCTGCTGCTCGATGAGCCCACCAACCACCTGGACGCCGAGTCGATCCTGTGGCTCGAGCACTTCCTGCACAACTACCAGGGCGCGGTGCTTGCCGTCACACACGATCGCTACTTCCTGGACAACGTTGCCGAGTGGATCTGCGAGGTCGACCGTGGTCACCTCTATCCCTACAAGGGCAACTACTCCACGTATCTGGAGACCAAGGCCGCGCGTATCGAGGCTCAGGGCAACCGCGACGCCAAACTCGCTAAGCGCATGGAGGCCGAGCTCGAGTGGGTACGCTCCAGCCCCAAGGCCCGTCAGGCCAAGAACAAGGCCCGTCTGGCTCGCTATGAGGAGATGGAGGCCGAGGCCCGCGCAAGCCAGAAGCTCGACTGGACCGACATCCGCATCCCTGTGGGCCCGCGTTTGGGCAACAAGGTGCTCGAGGCCCATCACCTGCACAAGGAGTTCGACGGTCGCGTGCTCATCGACGACCTATCGTTCACCCTGCCGCGCAACGGCATCGTGGGCGTCATCGGCCCCAACGGTGTGGGCAAGACCACGCTGTTCAAGACCATCGTGGGCCTGGAGCCGCTGACTTCGGGCGAGCTCGAGGTGGGCGAGACCGTCAAGATCTCCTATGTCGATCAGAACCGCTCCGGCATCGACCCCGATAAGAACCTGTGGGAGGTCGTCTCGGACGGCCTGGACCACATGATGGTCGGCGAGACCGAGGTCCCCAGCCGCGCGTACGTGGCGAGCTTTGGCTTTAAGGGCCAGGACCAGCAGAAACGCGCTGGCGTACTTTCCGGTGGCGAGCGCAACCGTCTGAACCTGGCGCTTACGCTCAAGCAGGGTGGCAACCTGCTGCTCCTCGACGAGCCCACGAACGACCTCGACGTCGAGACGCTGTCCTCGCTCGAGGCGGCACTGCTCGAGTTCCCGGGCTGCTCGGTGGTCATTAGCCACGACCGTATGTTCCTGGACCGCGTCGCCACGCACATTCTGGCGTGGGAGGGCACCGACGAGAATCCGGGCAACTGGTATTGGTTCGAGGGCAACTTCGAGGCCTATCAGGCCAACCGTATCGAGCGCCTGGGCGAGGACGCAGCCCAGCCGCATCGTATTCACCGCAAGCTGACGCGTGATTAGTCGAGCTCAGGTGACCTAACGAGAAAGGGACGATAACCTTGAGGGTTATCGTCCCTATTTGTTACTTGGTAGAAGGCTCGACTTTGTCGATGGCCCAGGCGGCTCCGAGACCGCCGGTGGTGTTGCGGCGGATGCGCACGGTGACTTCGTGGCGCTCGCCGGCCTGCGTGTAGCGCAGGGGGAAGCTTGCGCGGTTTCGCGCGGCCTCGATGGTACCGCGCTCGCGGGCGATCCAGTAGTACTCGCCGACGATGCCGAGCGTGTCGGCGCCGTAGGGGAGATAGGTCGACAGCTGGTGTAGCAATGGGCCGGGGCAGAAGACCTCGGTTGTGAAATCGACGGGGAAGTCCTCGGGGATGGCGGGCGCTGCAAGTGCGGGGGTTGGGGCCGCTGCGGGTGCCGAAGCCGGTGCAGGTGCGGGAATTTGCTCGCAAGCAGAGGTGGGCACGGACTCGATGGCAGGCTCAGGCTCAGGCGCTGTTTCCGGCTTAACTGCGAAATCCGTCGGTTCCACAGAGACGGACGTGTCTGCGGTCTCGGTTTTGGCATCGGCTCGCGGGGCATCCTCTGCCTCGACAGATGGCTTTGCCTCGGCTGGCGTGGATGCCATGGTGGTGATGCCGGCGTTTGCGTTCTCGGGGTCATAGACGACCGTGAGCGAGATGGCGGGCTGCGGCGTCTCGGGCTCTGGCGTCGACTCGGTAGCGTCTTGATCGTCGGGCTCGTCGGACTGATCGTCCTCGGGCTCGTCGCCAAAAACATCGCTGTTTTGGAACGCAGGCGTCTCGGGTTGGTTGGCGGCTTCTTCGGTTGTCGACTTGGGAGCCTCGTCGAGCTCCGCAGTGGCTTCCTGCTCGGATATGACTTTGGAATCGGTCGTGGTGGCGATTTCGGCTTCGGCTTCTGCTGTTACCTCAATAGCGGTTTCGATCTCTGCCTCGGGCTCGGGTTCCGGCGCGGCTTCAACCATGGCTTCTGGCTCGGGACGCTTAACGTGCTTGGGGCGCACGGCCTTGAGGTCCTTTTCGCCGCGCTTTTTCTTTTTGTAGGACTGCTTGGCTCCCTTGGCAGCCTTGGGCTTGTCCTCGCCTTTGGCAAGGGCGGCATCCCAGGCCTCGTTGGCGATGACGGTGGCATACAGGCGGCCGCCTTTAAAGACGGTCAGCTTAATACAGTCGTCGAGCTCCTCGAGCAGCTCGCGCGTGGACTCGAAGCCCAGGTCATAAGCGGCCATGTCACCAGCGGCGAGTGCCTCCTCGACCTGCGTCATAAACGTTTGTTTACCGCACCCAATCGCGTCGCGCAGCAGGCGATACAGATAGATGTGGTTGCCCAGCGATAGTGTGGGCTTAACTATTGTCTTGCTCATGGCAAATCTCCTCTATACACACCAAAGCATCTTACCATCGCATGGGGCTTGCCATCTCGTCGCCCATGGCAAACGGGCGCGACCGTTGCCGGTTCGCGCCCGTTATGCAGGTCGGTTATCTATGAGAGGCAAACGTGCCTAGTTGCCCGATGCCGTGCCTTGGCTCGAGCTGTCAGATGGCGTGCCGGACGCGGATCCGCTCGAACTGTTCGAGCTATTGGTGTTGCTGTTGTCGGTGGAGCTTGTGCCCGATGTATCGCCGCTCGTCTGGTCGCTCGTGCTCGGTTGAGAGCCATCGGTCGTTTGGCTTGAGTCAGTCGTGCCGGATTGCGTGCCGCTGTTGTTCACAGAGGAATCGGCGCCCTGCGACTGATCGGGGGCGTTCGAGGACGAATCGGTGGATGCGGAGGTGTCCTGCGAGTCGTCCTGCTGGCTTTGCGATTGACCAGTGCTATCCGCGTCGTGCTCGGTCGTGCGCGACGATAGGATTGGCTCGGGGCGCTCGCCTAGACCTTCACCGGCGGTGGTGATAAGGATGGCGCCGGCGCAGGCGATGACCGCGACGATGGCGATGGCGATCGAGAAGACGATGACCTTCTTTTGCGTCTGGCTGCGCTCTGCCGCCGCCTTGGCACGCAGACTGTTGGGGGCGACGCGCGCCGTGGTCGCGCGTCCCGCAACCTGGCGCATCTCCTGCGTAGTCGCGGCGCCGCCCAGGTGCTCCTCGGCATTAAGGTCAACGGGCTCATAGGCGCCGGCAGGGTAGTCGACGGCGGCGTGCGTACCTTTGAGGGCGTTGGCGCTGGCAGAGATAAAGTGGCGGTAGACCTGCGAGGACACAACGGTGATGACCGAGCTCACGGCGGCACCGATCACCGATCCGGCGATGCCGATCTTGGAAGCAAGTGCGACGCTCGTGGCGGCAGCTGCGGCGCCGGCGATGATTTGGGGAATGGAAATGTCGTCGAACAGGCCCTTTTTGGGCGCGATGGCCATGGTCTGTCCGATGGAATGGTTTTCGTGAACGCCGTTGTTGAGCGCGGCCGGTGTCATGACGCGCGTGCGCGGCGCGTCGGTGTACTTGGTTGTCATACGGGGCCCTCCCGGTGTAAATCTGCTTCGTTTCGTGTAGCCATCAGGGTACCCACCAGATGTGAATCGTACGTGACATTTAACAGATACCATCAACTCATCAATAGCTCACCAAATTGGTGGGATGCGGTTACACCCGGCGGTTGAACTACAATAGGGCTTGCTAATTGTTGTGAATGGCGTCTACGCACGGGAGCATTCTTATGAATCTTCACCTTTCTCAGTCTGATGGCTTTTTGCGTGTGGCGGCGGCCTCGCCGCGGATTCGCGTGGCCGATGTCGAGGGCAATGCCGAGGTTGCGCTGGCGGCTGTTCGCGAGGCGGTCGAGCGCGGTGTCCGTGCTCTGGTGCTGCCCGAGCTTAATCTGTGCGGCTATACCGCGGCTGATCTGTTCCATAACCGCACATTACTGCATACCTGCGAGACCGCACTGGCACACATTCTCGATGAAACCCGCGAGCTGCCGATTGTCTTTACCATCGGTCTTCCCGTTGCGGTGGCCGAGAATATCTACAACTGTGCCGCCGTGTGCTGCGCGGGCGAGCTTTTGGGCCTCACGGCCAAGAAGTATCTGCCCAACTATGGCGAGTTCTATGAGCGCCGTTGGTTTGCTCCGGCGCCCGCCGATCCCGTGTGGGTTGAGTTTGCCGGTCAGGGTCCGGTTCCGCTGGGTTCGGGGCTTGTCTACCGCTGCTGTGATGAGGGCGCCGAGGATTTGGTGCTGGGCGTTGAGGTCTGCGAGGATCTGTGGGTGCCGGCGCCCCCTTCGACCGAGATGGCGCTTGCCGGTGCGACGGTGATCCTCAATCCGTCGGCTTCGGACGAGATTATCGGTAAGGCAGACTATCGCCGCAGCCTCATCTCCAATCAGAGTGCGCGCTTGTACTGTGCCTATGCCTATGCAGACGCGAGCGAGGGCGAGTCCACGACCGACATGGTCTTTGCAGGCGAGAACCTCGTCTACGAAAACGGTTCGAAGCTCGCCGCCACGAAGCTCCTCACCTGCGATATGGCGGTGGCCGACGTTGACCTCGACCGTCTGGTTGCCGAGCGTCGTCGTTCGACCACGTGGACGCGCGCGGACGATGCGCCGGAGGCCACGACCGTTGAGTTTTCGTTTGAGGGCGTGCTGGCCGAAGAACCTGTCCTGCGCGATGCGCTCGACATCGACCGTGTCTTCCCCCGCGCGCCCTTTGTGCCGGCCGACCATGGTGACCTGGCCGGGCGCTGCGAGACGATCCTCAATCTGCAGACTGCCGGCCTCAAGACTCGCCTTGCCCATACGGGTACCAAGGCTGCAGTCATCGGTCTTTCGGGCGGCCTGGATTCCACGCTGGCACTGCTTGTGACCGTGCGTGCCTTCGATGCGCTGGGGCTGCCGCGCACCGGTATCACAGCCGTGTCCATGCCCGGCTTTGGCACGACGCGTCGTACCAAGTCCAATGCCGAGTCGCTTGCCCGCGACCTGGGCGTGAGCTTCCGCGAGGTTTCGATCCACACGGCCGTGGAGCAGCACTTCAAGGACATTGAGCACGACCCGGCAGTTCAGGACGTGACCTACGAGAACAGCCAGGCCCGCGAGCGTACGCAGATTCTGATGGATCTGGCCAACCAGGCTGGCGGTTTTGTTATCGGCACGGGCGACCTGTCAGAGCTGGCGCTTGGCTGGGCTACCTATAACGGCGACCACATGAGCATGTACGCCGTCAACGCGAGCGTGCCCAAGACGCTTGTGCGCCATCTGGTACGTTATGCCGCTGATGTCTTTGGCGGGCGTATTGCCGAGGTCTTGCTCGATATCCTCGATACGCCGGTGTCCCCCGAGCTTCTGCCGCCCACGGGCGACGGTGAGATTGCTCAGAAGACCGAGGATTTGGTGGGCCCGTACGAGCTGCACGATTACTTCCTCTATTACCTGCTGCGTTTTGGCTTTGAGCCGGGCAAGATCTACCGTATGGCGCTCAAGAGCTTTGAGGGTGTCTATGACGCCAAGACCGTCCACACGTGGTTGCGTACGTTCTATCGTCGCTTCTTTGCCCAGCAGTTTAAGCGCAGCTGTCTGCCCGATGGTCCCAAGGTGGGCTCGGTGACGCTCAGCCCGCGCGGCGATTGGCGTATGCCGAGTGACGCCAGCTCGCGTCTGTGGCTTGCGCGGATCGACGCGCTCAATCCAATTGACTAAGGTTGGCTAAAGTGAACCAATACGGGGGTTGCAAGCGTTACACTTTTGCAATCTGATGGCCCGTATCGCGCGGCGCTCTTGTCGGAGCGCCGTATTTTTTATATCGAAAGGTGGCACCATGCAGGCATCGCAGCGTCTCGACCGCTTTGGCGCGGAGGTCTTCGCCTCGCTCAACAACAAACTTCTTGCGCTGAAGGCTCAGGGCAAGACCATTTACAACATGAGCGTGGGCACGCCCGACTTTAAGCCGTACGACCACGTGGTCGAGGCGCTCACGCAGGCCGCCCAAAATCCCGAGATGTGGAAGTATTCCCTGCGCGACCTGCCCGAGCTTAAGCAGGCCGTGTGCGATTACTATGAGCGTCGCTTTGGCGTTTCGGGCATTACGCCGTCCATGGTGCAGTCGTGCAACGGCACGCAGGAGGGCGTGGGTCATTTGGGCCTGGCCCTGCTCGATCCGGGTGACACCATTCTGGTTCCCGATCCGTGCTATCCGGTCTTTGAGGCGGGCGCGAAGATCGCCGATGCCAAGCTCGAGTACTATCCGCTGGTGGCGGAGCACAATTACCTGCCCTATGTGGCGGGCATCGATCCCGAGGTGGCCGATCGTGCCAAGTACATGATCGTGTCGTTGCCCGCCAACCCGGTGGGCTCGGTGGGCACGCCCGAGGTCTACGAGGAGATCATCGCCTTCGCCCGCGAGCACGACCTGCTGATTGTCCATGACAACGCGTACTCCGACATCGTGTTTGACGGCGAGCCCGGCGGCAGTTTCTTGCAGTATCCCGGCGCGCTCGAGGTGGGCGTGGAATTCTTCTCGCTTTCCAAGTCGTTTAACGTCACCGGTGCGCGCATCGGCTTTTTGGTCGGCCGTGAGGATGTGGTCTCTGCCTTTGCCAAGCTGCGCAGCCAGATCGACTTTGGCATGTTCTTCCCGATTCAGAAGGCCGCCATCGCCTGCCTCAATGGTCCGCGCGATGAGGTCGAGGCGCAACGTCTGAAGTACCAGGAGCGCCGCGATGCCCTGTGCGACGGTCTTGAGGACCTGGGCTGGGAGCGTCCCAACGCGCATGGCTCTATGTTTGTGTGGGCCAAGCTTCCCGGTGGCCGCACCGATTCCATGGCGTTTTGCGAGGAGCTTATGGAGAAGGCCGGCGTTGTGGTGACGCCGGGCGCGAGCTTTGGCCCTTCGGGCGAGGGGCACGTGCGCATGGCGCTGGTCCTGCCGCCCGATCAGATCGCTTTGGCTGTCGAGGCCATCCGCGAGGCGGGCCTGTATTAGAAGGCTATTTGGGCTCGTCAATAGCTCGAAACCGATTTCGTGCAGTTATTTTACGAATCCTGCAAACAATTTCGGTAAACGGTCGATTTTTGGCTGCGTATAGGAGCATAATCAAAGTCCCGATTGGATGCATTGGGATTACGTCAAGCCGCTCGGGTCGTTCCCGGGCGGCTTGTTTGTGGAGAGAGATGGGAGTTTCTAATGGTTAACGAGAAGAAGGTCGCTATTGTCGGCTGCGGTTTCGTCGGTTCGTCTTCGGCGTTCGCGCTGATGCAGAGTGGTCTGTTCTCCGAGATGGTTCTCATCGACGTGGACAAGAACCGCGCCGAGGGCGAGGCCCTGGATATTGCGCACGGCATGACGTTTGCCGAGCCGATGAAGATCTACGCCGGCGATTATTCTGATGTCGCCGACGCCGCCATGATCGTCGTCACCGCTGGCGCTGCTCAGAAGCCCGGTGAGACCCGCCTGGACCTGGTCAACAAGAACGTCGGCATCTTTAAGTCCATTATTCCCGAGATTAAGAAGTCTGGCTTCGACGGCATTCTGCTCATCGTCTCCAACCCGGTCGACGTTCTGACCTACGCCGCCATCAGGATGTCCGGTCTGCCCGAGGGCCATGTCATCGGCTCCGGCACCGTGCTCGACACCGGCCGTCTACAGCAAATGCTCGGCGCCCACGTCGAGGTTGACCCGCGCGACGTTCAGGCCTATGTCATGGGCGAGCACGGCGACTCCGAGTTTGTCGCCTGGTCCAGCGCTCAGGTTGCCGGCGTGCCGCTGAACACCTTCTGCGAGCTTCATGGCCACCTGGAGCATGAGGCTGCCGAGAAGCGCATTGCCGAGGACGTCAAGAACTCCGCCTACACCATCATCGAGAAGAAGCACGCCACCTACTACGGTGTCGCTATGGCGGTAAAGCGCATCTGCACTGCCGTCATGCGTGACGAGCAGACCGTTCTGCCCGTCTCCTCGCTCATGGTGGGCGAGTACGGCCTGTCCGATCTGGCCATCTCCATGCCGACCGTCGTTGGTCGCGACGGCGTTGTCTGCCGCGTCCCCGTGCCGCTGAACGATGACGAGCAGCATGAGCTCACCGCCTCCGCAAAGGCCCTCAAGGACATTATCGACAGCGTCGACTTTTCCTGCTAAATCAAGCTCGCTAGAGCGAAAAGCTACAATGAAGGCGTCCGGGCCCATGTGACCCGGGCGCTTTTTTATGCAAAGGGGACAGGCTTGTTTGCATCAATCTTCGATGCGCCTGGGGCGGACTCGACCGCTATACTGGTTCGTGCCAAAAGCGATCTAGAACGGAATGCCGTATATGAAAATCAATCACGCGATTCTGCATATCCTGGACTTTGACTCTGCCGTCAACGTCATGAGCCAGCGCGAGCTGGATATCGAAAGCCGTACCGTGCGCAGCTTTGTGACCACGCATCTGCGCCGCGCACGTACCTCGGCCGACAATAAGCGCGCCACGTTTGCGGAGAACTCTGCGTTTGGCGGCGAGCTCAAGGGCTATTTCTTTGGTGAGCGTGAGTTCGTGGATTTGTCTCAGCAGATCGCGGAGTTTATCTCTTCCGAGCTCACCAAAGCCGAGAAAGCCGAGTCCACTGACGTGCTTGTGGCGGACTTTGACGATGATGAAGATGCCCGCTGGTTTGCCGTGATGCTGCTGGGCTCCAAGCAGGCATTCATGCACGAGGTGGGTCGCGAAGAGGGCGAGGTTCGTAACGACATCGCGCGCCACTACGCCATTTTGCCAAACCCCTCGCAAAAGGTGCCGAGCTATGCCATCGTGCGTGCAAGCACCATGGAGATCGGCTACGTGGATAAGAAGCGCAAGATTGCCGGCGAGGACCGCATGCTCATTCCCGACGGCCTGCTGCAGTGCGACACGGGGGTTTCGGGTAAGGAGGTCATCGACACGGTGACGCGCGTGGTCGAGGAAGTCGCCGAGGAGCACGGCGCCAACACGGCCGTAGCGCTCGCCAAGGTTAAGGCTGCCGTTGCCGAGAAGGTTGAGGATGACGAAGAACTGCCGCCGTGGGATATCGTCGATGAGGTCTTTGAGGACGAGCCGGTCATCAAGGAGAGCGTGCGTGCGGCGCTGACCGAGGAGAAGGTGCCCGAGCGCGTGCCCGTGGAGCGCAAGCAGGTCGAGCGAGCGGCCGTACGCAATCATAAGATTCGTACCGACACGGGCATCGAGATCAGCTTCCCGGCCGAGATGGGTTCAAACTCCGAGTACATCGAGTTCGTCAACGAGCCCAACGGCCTCATCTCCATCGAGCTCAAAAACATCGGTAGCATCGAGAATCGATAAGGCTTTTAACTTTTGAATAAAAGTCTGGATTATATTTTGAAGTATACTTTGAAATATAATCCAGATTATTTTTTGGAGGTCAAAATGTCCCCACTTGTTCTGGAAAAACCGGTGTTTACAAAAGACCAGGTTGTTTCTGCTACCGAAGCAAGCAAGTCCTTATCCACCATTCGTAAACGCGCAAAACGCGCGCCTCAGTTCATTGCTGATCATAATGATATCGATACCGTGATTATCGACTATGCTGCCTATGAGGAAATGTACGGCGCGCTGCAGTATCTGCGTGAACTTGAGATAAATCGCATCGCTGCGGATCGAGTCAAGCATGGTCCGCATGAGTTTGTTCCGTTTGAGGACGCCTTAACTGCCGAGGACCTCGCGGAGCTTGAGTCGATGGATCCGGACGCGATTCCCGATGAGGGCCTTTTCGAATGAGCGGGCATTTTGTTGTCGGCTTTTTGAATCGAGACGTCGAGAAGGAATATCAAAAACTAGATGGATCCCAGCGCAGGCTCGTCCGTATTGCCGTCGCAAAATTAAAGACGCGCGCTGATGAAATCGGAACGCCGCTTCACGGCGAGCTCGCCGGCTTCAAAAAGATTAAATGGCGGAATGCGGGACTCAAAATGGTTTTCCGAATCCGAGAGGACGGAATGGTTGAGATTGCCGAGATTGTAGCAATAGGGCGGCGCGATCGTTCCGAGGTCTATAAGACGGCCGTAGGGCGCCTGTCAAAGCAACCCGCCATGGTTGAATACGACGGAGCCCTGAGATAGGGAAGGCCGAAGCCTCGGACGAGGGCTTCGGCCTTTTTACTTGGGGCTTAATCACGTTGCAGGTTGCGCATACGTCAGCGAAAACGACCCAGAGCGAGCAAGGTGACGTGAAAGAGGAGGGCATTGACCTTCTGGTCATGCCCGACGATTGAACGTCAGATTGCCGCTCTGGGTCGTTTGGAGCGTCGACAAGTTACGCGGTTTGGTAAAACCGCGTAACTATTAGAGCTGGCGCAGGCCTTCCTCGAGACCGGTCTTGCTGTCGGTCTTCTCGTCGCGCATCTTGATAACGCGGGCGGGGACACCGGCGACCACGGCGCCGGCGGGGACGTCCTCGACGCACACGGCGCCGGCGGCAACGACAGCACCCTTGCCCACGCGCACGCCTTCCAGGACCACAGCATTGGCGCCGATCATAACGTCGTCCTCGATGATGACGGGCGTGGCGCTGGCGGGCTCCACGACGCCTGCCAGCACGGTGCCGGCGCCGATGTGGCAGTTCTTGCCCACGGTGGCGCGACCGCCCAGCACGGCGCCCATATCGATCATGGAGCCTTCGCCAATGACGGAGCCGATGTTGATGATGGCGCCCATCATGATGACGGCACGGTCGCCGATCTCGACGCGGTCGCGGATGATCGCACCCGGCTCGATGCGGGCGTTGATGCCCTTGAGGTCGAGCATGGGCACGGCGGAGTTGCGGCAGTCGTTCTCCACATCGTAGTAGTCGATGGAATCGACGTTGGCGTCGAGGATTGCCTTGAGCTCATCCCAGTCGCCAAATACAGTCTTTCCACGGCGGCCGCCATATACATGCGCATTGCCCCACTGGACCTTCATGCCCGGCTTTTCGCGCACGTACAGCTTGACGGGCGTCTTCTTGGGCGCGGTGGCGATATAGTTGATAATCTCCTGTGCATCCATTTCGGCTGCGTTGCTCATTTGCGGTCTCTCCTTTGGGTGGATCCGGTTGATACCTGGTTAGGCAAACATGACCTGGTCGAACGTATAGAAGCCGGGTTCGCGGGTGACGAGCTTCTGCGCGGCTGCCAAGGCGCCGTTGACAAAGATCTGACGACTCGTGGCGCGATGCGTGAGCGTGACCTCCTCGTCCTGGCCAAAGAAACTCACTTCGTGCACGCCGGCGACAGTGCCACCGCGCAGCGAGTGCACGCCGATCTCCTTGGGGTCGCGCGCTCCGCACATGCCCTCGCGGCCATAGACGGGGTGGTAGCCTGCCTCGGGCTCGGCTTCGACGACGGCGTCGAGCAGCAACTTGGCAGTGCCGCTGGGGGCGTCGACCTTTTGGTTGTGGTGCGTCTCGACGAGTTCGCAGTCAAAGCCGGGCAGCTCTCGCGTGGCCTGTGCCACCAGATGACGCAGGGCTGCGATACCGATGGAGTAATTGCCGGAGTGCATGACGCAGGCGCTCTGACCCAGCTCGCGCAGGCGATCCATCTGCTCGGGCGTATAGCCTGTGGTGCCCGAGACCAACGCCGCACCCGTGCGCTCGACATAGGCGACGACGGCGTCGAAGGTCGCAACGTTCGAGAAGTCGATGATGACATCGGCTGCCGGAGCGTTCTCGAGCTCGGACAAGTCGAAGCCGATCTGGGCGACGATGTCAAAAACGGGCTCTCCGGCAGCGTCGACAATACCCTCGGCGGTAGTGCGGATGAGCGAGCCCATGCGGCCCGTTCCCATAATGACGGTCTTAATCAAGCAGACCAGCTCCCTTCAGAGCATCGGTAAGTGCGGAGCGCGTGTCGTCTGCCATGGGGCACAGCGGCATGCGGTAGTTTGCCTCGATCATACCCATCTGGGCGAGCGCTTCCTTGACGGGGATGGGGTTGACCTCACTAAAGAGGGCATTGATGAGCGGCTGGCCGGCAATCTGGATATCGCGGGCACGTGCCACGTCACCGTCCAGATAGGCGCGGCACATGTCATGTACGAGCTGCGGCTGCACGTCGGCCCACACGCTGATGGTGCCCGAAGCACCCAGACTCATGAGCGGTACGGTGAGCGCGTCCTCGCCCGAGTACATGCGGAAGTCGTCGGACAGCAGGTGGGCGATCTTGGCAGCGTAGGCGACGTTGCCCGAGGCTTCCTTAATACCCATGATGTTGGGGTGCGCGGCCAAGCGCTCCACGTTGCGCTCGCTGATGCCGCAGCCACAGCGGCCGGGGATGTTGTACAGGATGCAGGGGATGTCTACGGCATCGGCGACGGTCTTAAAGTGCTGGTAGATACCCTCTTCGTTGGATTTGTTGTAGTAGGGGGTAATGAGCAGCAGGCCGTCGGCTCCCAAGCCCTGGTAAGTGAGCGACTTGGTGAGCATGGTCTGCGTGGAGTTGGAGCCCGAGCCGGCGATGACGGGAACGCGTCCTGCAACTTGCTTGACCACCGCGGCGACAACGGAGTTGTCCTCGTCGTCGGTCATCGTGGCGCTCTCGCCGGTGGTGCCCAGGGCGAGGATGGCGTCGGTGCCATTTTGCAGGTGGAAATCGATAAGGCGCTCGAGCGCATCAAAGTCGACACTGCCGTCCTTTTTAAACGGCGTAACCAGGGCGACGATTGAGCCCTCGAGATTGCGGATGTCCATGTTCTTCTCCTTCGCTTCGGCGATCTGGATGCGCTTGTTCCATTGGGCGGCGACTGCTAGGCGCTCGTCTTGGGCGCGGTGGCGGGCACTTTCGGCGCGCGACTTGGCCAACAGTTCTCGGCCGCACGGCAGCACGTCGAGCGTGGCAAAGTAATCGCCCGGGCGCTCGGCGCGGCGGATGAGGTCGGCCGCGCCATCGGGGCGCAGCAGGACCTCGGCGGAGCGCAGCCGTCCGTTGTAGTTGTAGCCCATGGAGTAGCCATGCGCCCCGGTATCGTGGATTACAAGCAGGTCGCCCATGTCGATATGCGGTAGCTCGCGATCGATGGCGAACTTGTCGTTGTTCTCGCACAGATTGCCCGTGATGTCATAGGTGTTCGTGACGGGCGCTGTGCCCTTGTCGGCGCCGCCCGGCTGACCCATCACCGTAATGTGGTGGTAGGCACCATACATGGCGGGGCGGATCAAATCGACGGCGCTTGCATCGACACCGATATAGTCCTTGTAGATCTGCTTCTCGTGGATGGCCTTGGTGACCAGGCAGCCGTAGGGGCCCATCATAAAGCGGCCCATCTCGGTGTAGATTGCCACATCGCCCATGCCTGCGGGGACCAGGATCTCGTCGTATGCCGCGTGCACTCCCTCGCCGATGGCGTGAATGTCGTTGGCCTGCTGCTCGGGCAGGTAGGGGATGCCGACGCCGCCGGATAGATTGATGAAGGCGACGTGTGCGCCGGTCTCGCGCTCCAGGCGCACGGCAAGCTCAAAGAGGATGCGCGCGAGCTTGGGGTAGTAGTCGTTGGTGACGGTGTTGCTGGCAAGGAAGGCGTGGATGCCAAAGTCCTCGGCACCCTTGGTCTTGAGCATACGGAAGGCCTCGAAAAGTTGCTCGGTGGTCATGCCGTATTTGGAGTCGCCGGGGTTGTCCATGATGCCGTTGGAGAGCTGGAACAGGCCGCCCGGATTAAAGCGGCAGCTGACCGTCTTGGGGATGGGCCCCGCAACACGCTCAAAGAACTCGATGTGGCTGATGTCGTCAAAGTTGACGATGGCACCCAGCTTGTCGGCGAGCTCAAAGTCCGCAGCCGGCGTGTCGTTGGACGAGAACATGATGTCGTGTCCCGTGATACCCAGCGAGCGGGCGATCATGAGCTCGGTATAGCTCGAGCAATCGCAGCCGCAGCCGTATTCGTTGAGAATGGAGATGAGTGCCGGGTTGGGGTTGGCCTTGACGGCAAAGTATTCCTTAAAGCCCGGGTTCCACGCAAAGGCGTCGCGCACCTCTTGCATGTTGCGGCGGATGCCCGCCTCGTCGTATAGATGAAACGGCGTGGGGAACTGCTCGACGATATGCTCGAGCGTCTCCTTGTCCACAAACGGCTGCTTGGCCGCATATGCCTCGTTGGGGGTCAATGCCATGTCCCGTAAACCTCGCTATCCAGACGGCGCCATCTGCGCATCGAATCCGCATAGCGTGGACCCAATGTCCGGATAGCGCTCCCGCATTGCTGCAGACAGTCCTGTGGGTGTTTCCCACAGGCCCACCAGGTTGTTCGTGCCCGAAAAACCCAGTTCGGCGGGTTTCGCCTCCCCGCGGGGTCAAAGCCTGCCGGCTCACCCGCGGCTCTTCGTGCCCGCGCCTCTATCAAGTGGTAAAGACCCTATCACGTTGCACTTTACCAAACAAGAGTATTCGTATATAACGTTTAAAAAATGCAGGGATATGCTGGAAACATGTGCGCCACAATCCTGTATCACAATAAGTTGCAACAAATGTGCCTCACGAAGGGATCCTCTATGACCGAGCTCCAAGAACTCCGTCGCTATCGGCGCGATCTCCATCGCATTCCGGAGCTCGATTTCGATCTTCCGCAAACCATTGCCTATATCGAGGGCGTGCTGGCACCGCTCACCTGCGAAGTGACCCATCCGTGCCCCAGCTGCGTCTGCGCTTTCTTCGACGCCGGCGTTGATGCCGCGCATGCCACGGCGATTCGCGCCGATATGGATGCGCTGCCCATTGAGGAGGCGACAGGGGCGGCCTTTGCCTCGACCCATCCCGGCAAGATGCACGCTTGCGGACATGACGGTCACATGGCCATGGCACTTGCCGCCGCGACGTATGTCGACCGTACGATTCGCGAGCAGCCGGGCGTCATGAGGCGCAACGTGCTCTTTGTGTTCCAGCCGGCCGAGGAAACGACCGGTGGTGCCAAGACGGTATGCGAGAGCGGCGTGTTCGAGCGCTATGGGGTCGGCCGCATTTTTGGCTTCCATGTGTGGCCCGATCTGCCTGCCGGCACGTTGGCGAGCTGTTCCGGTCCGCTGCTGGCGCGTTCGAGCGAGACGCATATCTATATTCACGGTACGAGCATCCATATTGCTAAGACCTATGGCGTGCCGGTCGAGGAGTCGCACGATGCCGCGTTGGCGGCAGCGAAGTTTTTGGTTGCCGAGCGCGAGCTGATGGACGAGCTGGGCGGCGACGAGCCCTGTATCGGCAAGTTTGGTCTGCTGCAGGCCGGTACGGTTTGCAACGCGGTGGCGGGGGAGGCCCATGTGGCCGGAAGCCTGCGTGTGTTTACGGACGGCATGTTCGATCGGGCGCGCGAGGGCGTGCGCCGCGTGCTTGATGAGGCATGCGCTGCAACGGGCTGCACGTACGATCTCGACTTTGCCGAGGGCTATCCGCCGGTCGACAACGACCCCGAGTTGTTTGCCAGCGTCGCGCCTGCCTTGCCCGGTCTGCAGCTTGTGGAGGAGCCGCTGTTAATTGCCGAGGACTTTGCGTTCTATCAGCGCCATCTGCCGGGCGTGTTCTTCTTGCTGGGCACGGGCGTGCCAGAGGCGCAAGAAAACCCGAGCGATTCGGATGGCTGTCCCGCCTATGCCACGAGCGCCCTTCACACCGATATCATGCTCTTTGACGAGGAAATTTTGCTCAAGGGCCTCGATGTCTACAAACGATTGCTTTTGCTTGGTTAATCGGCGCGGGCGCATGTTCTAGAAAATACGAACAAATGTACGGTATAATAGAGATGTATGTCTGTAGAAACGTTTGACGTTATTAACGTAAGGCGATACTATGATTGCATCGTACAAAGATGAGGATACCGAACGTTTTGCAATGGGTGTGCGGGTCAGGAGGTTCGTGCCCTTTGAGCGGGTCGCATTGAGGAAGATTCGTCAACTGCAGGTTTGTGCTTCACTTGATGACCTTCGCGTTCCTCCGGGCAATCGTCTTGAAGCGTTGAAGGGCGATCGCGCCGGCCAATATAGTATCCGTGTTAATGAGCGCTATCGGGTCTGCTTTGAGTGGAGACAGGGGATGGCTTGGAATGTCGAAATCGTCGATTATCACAAGTGATGAGACCGCGCCCGATTTGCTGTCACCGGTGACTCCTGGTGAACTTCTCAAAGAGGAATTTCTTGTTCCTATGGGCATTTCTCAATATCGTCTTGCTAAGGAGACCGGGATTCCGGCACAGCGTATTGGGCAGATTATTTTGGGGAGGCGTCGTGTTACGGCTGACACCGATCTTCGCCTTTGCCGCTACTTTGGCCTAACGGATGGTTATTGGCTGCGCGCCCAGATAGCGTTTGACCTCGAGGCGGAAAAGAGGCGCATCGAGCCGGAACTGGATAAGATCGTTCCTGTTCAGCAGGCTATCGCATTGTAGTGTTCAAAGATGTTGAGGTTGGAGTGACGATGGGGCGACGCCGACAGTCTGCCGTTTATAGTCCCGGTGGGTGTGGATGCGGCTTGTTGTTGCTTCCGGTTATTGCTGTGAGCATTGGCGTTATGTTTGCGCTTGCCGGGTTGGCGGCAGCGGCACTCGTGTTGCTGATCGTGGCCATTGGCGTGACGATTTGGCTCTGCCGCAATCGCGAGCAACGCCATGCCGACGGTAAAACCAATGTCGGCGGGGTCGTCTTCCTGATTATTGCGTACCCGCTGAGTGTCAGCTACCTGGTGCTCTTTGTCCTGTTGATGATCAGTGCCTTTACCGGGGAATCCGTAACGGTGGGTTGATCACTACTGGCAGACGGTCGCGCAAAGTGCGTTTGCTCGGCGTTTGGATAACTGCATTGGCCGTTTACCGCAACCTTAGCTCTCAGCTAATGACGTAGGGAGGCAGCGGACTCGAAAAGGCGAATAAATGCGCAGGTAGAGCGTATCGTTTCTTTTGACTTCCTCTCAGCGGGTTGCTGCCTGGTAAGAATCCGGTACGAATCGTTCTTCGGGTTGCTCTGAGGCGCCTTCGGGGGCGTTTTCTACGCGCTCACGAGGTGAGCTTACGAGGGTTAGTCGGCGCCCGCCGTTGATGACGCGGGGCTCGACTTGGACGATCGGAGTGACGGCGGGGGCGGCCTCGACGGGTTCGGAGAAGAGGTCGCTCACGACGTCTGCCGCCGCGCGCTTGGCCTCCATGTTCACGTGGGTGTAGATCTCCATCGTGATCTCGCTCGAGGCGTGGCCGGCCAGCTCCTGCATCACCTTGGGGTGCACGTCCCTCAGGGCGAGAGTGGAGAGGTAGGAGTGGCGAAGCTCGTGGAACGCCCAGCCATTGAGGCCGAGCGTCTCGCGGTCGCGCAGCCACCATGCCTCGAGCACGTTTGGGCTGAGCCTGCCCATGGTCGTGCTGAGAACGACCGGGGTGCTCTCGCTCTGCTCCAGGCGTTTTCCGGGCTTCTCGCCGTTCTTCTTCGCCAGCCTCTCCTGCTCCGCCGCGTACTCGTCAATGCGGGCCTTCTGCGCCTCCTTGTGCATGACGAGGGCGTCTCAGACGGAGTCGGGCATGGGGAGGCGCCGCACGCCGGCCTTCGTCTTGGGGTCCTTGAGGTTCCCGAAGCAGCCGTAGGACTTGCGGATCGATATGACCCGGCTCTCGAGGTCGACGTCGCGCCACGAGAGGCCGCAGACCTCCCCGCGACGCATCCCGGTGCTGACCGCGAGGAAGTACGCGATGCCGGCCTCCCAGGTGAAGGGTGGACGCCTCCACGGGCGCTCCGTCGGTAACCGTGACGCTCGGCGGCACGCCGGGGGCGCGCACGTTCGCCTTCGCCTTCTCCGGCCTCAAGGGAGAGACCGGAGAGCAGGGGCCGCAGGGAGCGCCCGGACAGGACGGCGAGGACGGGGCGCCGGGCGCGACGCCCCGTCCTCTCGGTCTACGCGACGAAGCAGTACGTCGACCAGGCAATCGCCGCCCTGGACGACCTGAGCGAGGTGGAGTTCTGATGGCCGTGGGGACGATCCAGAGGTCGGTGCTCACCGACATCGCCAACGCGATCCGCGTCCAGAACGGCGGCACGGGCACCTACCTGCCCTCGGAGATGGCGGCGGCGGTTCTCACGCTCGACGGCACCAAGGCGGGTGCGCCTTTCCAGGCGACGCCGGGCGCCGGCGCGAGCGTGATCTCGGATGCCGTATTCGACGGCATCGCGGACGCCATCCGCGCGCAGAACGGGCTCTCGGAGACCTACAAGCCCTCCGAGATGGCGCCGGCCATCCTGGCGCTCGCATGGGACGTGGGCGCGGAGATGCGCGCGATCCTGCTCGCGGACGATACGCTCGAGTTTCAACTACCGCGACGGGCGCTCCTCCGACATGCCCGGCGCGGTGATCCTGGACGCCTGGGAGGTGGACCCGGAGGGCTACTCCTCGGCGGGTGTCCGCCCATGGGACGACGTGAAGCTCTCCGCGACGCGCGTCGTCTTCGACGGCGACTTCTCCGAGGGCGGGCTCGCCAACGCGAGCTACCTCTTCCACGGGTTCGAGAACCTCGTGGAGGTGTAGGGCTTCGAGGAGCTCTCGGGAGCGACCAGCATGAACCAGATGTTCGTGAGCTGCCCCTCTCTCGAGACGATCTGGGCGGACGGGTTCACCTCGTCCGCCACGAGCGGGTCGCTCATGTTCAGCGGGTGCAGCAGGCTCGTGGGCGGGCAAGGCTACGTGCCCGAGCAGATGGACAACCACAACGAGCTCAACTACGGGGTGGACGGAGTGCTGACCGACCCCGAGGCGGGGCGGGAGCTCGTGTCATCGGGGCTCCTGTGCGCAAACGCCCGGTACAACTCCGTCGGCTACCAGCCCTGGTACGACCACCGGCACGACGTGGAGGCGGTGGAGATCGCCGCCGACATGGCGACCTACGACCACGTGAACACGAACTACTGGTTCTACGGGCACCAGTCGATCACCGACGTGACGGGGATGGGCAACCTCTGCGGCGTGCGCGAGATGCAGCACACCTTCAACAGCTGCGAGGGGCTCACCGAGATCGACCTCTCCGGGCTCGACCCGTCCTCGCTCGAGGACCTCGCCTACACCTTCGGCGGGTGCGGCTCTCTCGTGACGATCTGGGCGGACGCCGACTGGGCGCTGCCTTCCTCCGGCGTCTCCGGCTTCCAGACGTTCTACCAGTGCGCCTCGCTCGTGGGAGGGGCGGGCACGACCTACGCGAGCTCGCGCGCGGGCTACCAGTACATGAGGATCGACGGCGTGGGCGGCGCGAGGGGCGGGGCTCTGCTTTTTTGGTCTAATTCGGCTGGTAACGACGCCATGCCTTCAACGGCTGTTCCATATCGTGGTCAAAGGCGTCATAGAGGACTATCCAGTCTTCGTATACCCTCGCATTCCACCAGTTTCTAACGCGTTCGTTCGTTGCGTCGAAGAACTTCTCCATCATCACACGCGGAGAGAGAAGATTTTCTGCGGGGTCGTGTCTCATTCCAATGAAGCTGTACTTGTCTGATCCCTCTTCTAGATCAAGTTTCCTGCATACCGTATCGAAGAATGCGTCATTGAAGAACACTCCTATCTCATGCGTCTCGTTCTCCATCTCCTTCGGGAAGTCGTCTGCACACACCCTTTTGAACCACCTGGTTACGCTGTTGCTTTTCGGGTTGTCGAAGACCATCAGGCGGTCGCATTCCCAGCATTGCCAGATTTCCACGCTTCTTACTCCGGCGGTATACTCCAGCTCAAAAAAAGCGAGGTCATCCATGTGGCTTCGGAGCTCTTCCCATGGATAAAAGCAGCACTGAGGGTTGTTCTCGTCACATCCGTTCCATAGGGTGTTCCCGCACGGGCAACCTAGCTTGGTCATTCAGCGCTCCTCCTCATGACCTGAGTTTTTCCTTTATCACTCATTGCCTGCGTCTTTCGTGCCGTTATACGTTTCGTCGCCCAGCACGATGACTTCGCCAGCCTCCGGCGGCGCCGCCGCCGCAAGCTCGGATTCCAAAGCCTGCATCACGTATTCGTGCCTTCTCGCGGGTTTGTTGATAAGGACCCACTTCGCCTGGGCGAAGGACCTGCAGGCGAAGACCATCCATTGAGGTCCGTTTATCGCCATCGGGCTCTTGGTGAACGCGACCCTTCCGGCATTCACCGCGGTTGCCAGGGAGTGGGCTATGAAGAGCATGGTCCCGAGTTTAGGACGCTTCTCCCTGCTGGCGGTGATTGGGATGGACTCCCTTACGCCGTACCCCTCTGACACCCTCTTGAGGAAGTAACCGAGGCGCACCACGACCTCCGTAAGCATCACTGGGATGGCCTGGGTGCAGAAGTGCTGAAAGTCGTAGCCCTCGTAGTACATGCCCTGGACAATCTCTGCGATGGTCTGCTCCTCCTCGCCCACACTCCCGAACTGCATGAGGTTGAACAGGCCCATGAGCGGCGCCGGCAGACCCATCGAGGTGGTCATGTCGGACTTTAGGTGGATGACCTGCTTGCAGAGAGCCGCGAAGACCGTTGCCTCCTCGCGTCCGGCGTAGCGGGGTATTTCCTGCGAGAGGATCCTTCCGAACTTGTCGATAGTGGTCATCCTCCCCGTGAGGATGTCGAGCGTTCCCACGACGAACCCGAGCAGCGGGTCGTGCCCCAGCGAGTAGAGCCTGTGCATTGCCGGCCATAGCCCCTCGACGTACTCGCTCGTGAACCCGGCGTTGTACGGGGCGTCGTAGGGGACCTTCGACGAGACGTCTCGCGCAAGTCTCTCCATCTCCTCGGGTGGGAACCTCTCGAGGAACCAGTCACGCACGTAATTCTCAAGGGGCTTCCCCCTCGTACCCTCCGAAGTTCTTTCCGGGATGCCAACGAGCAGGATGTCAACGACCGACGAGAGGATTCCAGCGGACACGCTGATGGCGACGTCTACGGGATTGAGCCTGTGGAGCGCGTTGTACTCCTCGTTGAGAATGCGAACTTTTTCGTCTGCAGACGCGAGCTCTTCTTCCGTCAGAAGCTCCTCCACATGATGGTCGCTCCCATAGTTCGCTCGCGCTTCCTTGACCAACTTGCTCCAAGATGACGCCGAGGAATCCGATTCATCCTCGTGCGAAGCAAAGGAAGTCATCTCTCCAGCCTCTAGCATCGATCTCTGCTCTCCCTTTTGGGAGCCTTCGAGGTTTTCAGCTCTTGCGTACAGCGAATAGAGGACGTCCTCTGCCTCTTGGACGATGTCGCTCCTCTTCCTTCTCATCTTGCGTCCCGCTTCAGCTCTTCGAGTTTCTCCTCAATCTCAAGTTTCTCCTGGGTCTTCTCCTCTAGCTCTTTCCTTGCCTTCTTAAGCTCTCTCTTCGGCGCTCTCTCCGCCTCAAGACGTTTTATTTTCTCCTGCAGGACCAGAAGTGCCTCACAGACTGCTGCATATTTCTTCTCGTACTGCTTGTACTTCCATTTTGCTCCCAGGAAGAAGCCAAGCACCCCCGTGAGACCGGCACCTAGGAACGGGAGCGCTTTTGGAAGCGCCTTTTTTAGATGCGGACCTAGGTTTCTCAAGATGTTCAGAAAGGCATTCATCGTTCCCTTGTCCCTTGGCGTCAGAGTCAATCGTTGCCCGAATTATAACGTCCAGCAATTCCGTCTCTTTCGTTTAGTGGGATATGCATGACGAGGGATTGAGTTGTGAACTGTTGCGTGAAGCGACGGAAGGCGAAGCTTCGCAACATTACCGCAGCTAAACATAGTCGTTTGTGACCGCATCGGACACTTCTCCCGAGTGGCGGGGCGTTCCCGTCCGGGGAGGAGGCGCGCATGGAGTCGGTCGTCGCGGCGCTCGTGACGGGGGTTCTCACCCTCGCCGGGGTGCTCGTGTCCAACTCGCGCAGCCGCGCGGTCATGGAGGTCAAGATCGACAACCTGACGCGTCAGGTCGAGAGGCACAACTGCCTCGTCGAGCGCACCTACGCCCTGGAGCAGGACGTCGCCGTCGTGAAGGCGGAGATCGAGAACATGCGGAAGGGGCAATGATGGAGGCTTTCCTGACAACCAACGAGTGGCCGTGGCGCCTGGCGCGAACGATCGTGCAGGGCGTGCTCGGCGTGGTCGTGGCCAAAGTGGACATGCTCGTGGGCTGCGCGGTGCTGGAGCCCGAGTGGCGCGCCGTGGTGGTGGCGCTCGTGATGGCCGTGCTGTCGCCGGTGATGGCGGAGCTCGGCGCGGCGCTGCCGACGGGCGGTGGTTCCGATGAGTGACGGGCGTAAGTTCGCGAGCGAGGAGGAGCGCTGGGAGGCACTGCACGGCGAGAGCGTCGAGGCGGCAGCGCCCGACGGCTGGGATCCCGACGAGGGCGAGGACGGCGGCTTCGAGGAGGTGCCCGATGGCGTATAGCATCCTCTTCAAGCAGTGCGGGAGCGACCACATGACGCGCGGGCGCTCGCGCGCGATCGACCGCATCGTGGTGCACTTCACGGCGACCCTGGCGTCCGCGCGCAACAACGCGACGTACTTCGCGCGGAACGAGGGCCAGGGCGCCTCCGCGCACTACTTCGTCGACGACATCACGCCCGAGATCTACCAGAGCGTGGCCGAGGGCGACACCACCTGGCACGCCGGAGACTGGCAGATGAGCTGCCGCGCGATCGGCACCGAGGTCGTCTCGGCAGGCGAGGACTTCAGCGCGACCGAGGTCGAGAAGCTGGGATGGCTGGTCAAGAAGCTCATGGCCAGGTACGGCATCGGCGCCTCCGGGGTCATCCGCCACTACGACGTGACGGGCAAGCTCTGCCCCGCGCCCTACGTGGCGGCGTCCAAGTGGGCGGCACTGAAGGCCGCGATCACGGGCGGAGCGGCGTCCGGCGGGACGACTGCGGCCGCCCCGGAGGGCACAGTCGCGGAGCTCGCGCGGCGTGTCATCGCCGGCGAGTTCGGCAACGGGAACGCGCGGCGCACGGCCCTGGGGAGCCGCTACGACGATGTGCAGGCGGAGGTGAACCGCATCCTGGTCGGGGGCTCCGGCGGGGGCGCGGCACAGGCGCCGGCTTCTGACGACGTGGACGACCTCGCGCGCCGGGTGCTCACGGGCGAGTTCGGCAACGGCTCGGCGCGCAAGGCCGCGCTTGGGTCTCGCTATGCGGAGGTCCAGGCGCGCGTGAACGAGATGCTGGGCACCGGGGCTCCTCGGGAGGCTCGTCTGGCGGAGCCGACGTCGACGCCCTGGCGCGCGCCGTCATCCGCGGCGACTACGGCAACGGCGCCGAGCGCAAGCGCCGCCTGGGGTCGCTCTACGACGCCGTGCAGGCCCGCGTGAACGAGATCCTGTCGTGACGCGCGAGGACGTCCGCTGGGGCGTGGCCACGGCGCTCGCCGTGCTGCTGTGCCTGGGTGTGCTGCCTTTCGTTCCGCTGCTCTGGCTCGCGGGCAGGCTCGATACGTAGCGTTTTGTCTCTTCAC
Source organism: Collinsella sp. LCP19S3_H3 (assembly GCF_052119145.1). NCBI lineage: Bacteria > Bacillati > Actinomycetota > Coriobacteriia > Coriobacteriales > Coriobacteriaceae > Collinsella > Collinsella sp. LCP19S3_H3. Next base: position 46,211 of record NZ_JBQKFW010000009.1, on the reverse strand, counting down.
TAAGGAGTACACAAGGGAGAGGCCCTCGCCCCTTTGCCGGGGCGAGGGCCTCCGTCGCTACCGCCTCCGGCACGGGCCGTCGGAGAGCGTCGGGAAGTCTCGGTGCCTGGGGCCGTCCACGAGCACCTCGTGCCACCACTCGCTGCTTCGCGGCCCGTCCGCCGCGAGGTTGTCGATCAGGCGGGTCTGGGTGACCTCGTCGAGCTCCGCGAACTCGTCGCGCATCGCGTTCTCGATGGCGGAGGAGCTCGCGATCATGTCGTGCAGGATCTGCTTCTTCTCCTCGAGGGTGAAGCTCTCGGGCGAGATGTCCACGAGCTCCGCCATGAAGTAGGCGTGGTCCTCGGTGTCCTCGAGTGCCTTCCAGTCGGTCATGCCTGTGCTCCAATTCTCTCATGTAGTGAGTTTTCCCCTTATCTGGGGTGGTAAGAATTACGGTACGAATAAACCCGCTCGGAGCGCTTCAAGCCGTTGCGAAGTGTTATCCGACCTCATTACGACACCTATATCTACCTGCGAAAATTTTGCAATTTGTTGTCCGCTGTTTCGAACTGGGGTGCGCCTTCTAATTAGCTCTCAGCTAATGAATTCAAGTTTAATCCTTCCTACGATGTGCTGTGTACCGGCGCGGTAGCCGGATCGTAGGAAGGATGCATAATGAAAAAGCTCGAAAACGAAGTGCTGCTCAGCCGTCGCGCTGCACTTGGCGCATTCGCCACCGTCGCCTTGGGGACTGCCGGTCTTCTTGCCGGTTGTGGTAGCGATAAGGCGACCGTCACCGAGGACGCTGGCGATGGCGACAAGAAGGAAGAGGCGAAGAAGGAAGAGCAGCCTACGACTGACCTGGCGGTTGGCACGACGGTGACCACAGCTGCCGGTCTTTCCGTCGTTGTCGATTCCGTCCAGCCCGGCCTTACAAATTATGACGGTTCGACCATGACGGGCATTCACGTCACGTACGTCAACAATGGCGATGAGGGCGCAGATTACAATATCTACGACTGGAAGGGCGAGGACGCCAACGGCGCCCAACAGAATCAGGGTTACTACAGCGAGGGCTCCGATGAGCTGCAGTCTGGTACCCTTTCCGCCGGTGGCTCCGTGGCGGGCAATATCTACTTTGATGGCGATATCAAGAAGGCACTGTATTTTGCCAACATGTTTGATAAGTCTGCCACTGCAAGCTGGGTGCTGGCCTAGCATGTCGCTACCGTTGCGCCGGATGGGAGGTGAAGTCGTATGCCCGATAAAAAACTGACCGAGGAGTTGCTCAATGAGCTTCTCGATGCGCCGAACATCGATGGCTATATCAGGGAGCACGACTTTGCCGCCCCGTCGCTTTCGGATTACCTGAAGCAGCTACTGCAGGAAAAGGGCTTGGAGCGCTCGCGCGTGGTTCGTATGGCCGATCTCAATGAGACCTTTGGCTATCAGATCTTTACCGGTGCGCGTCATCCGAGTCGCAATAAGGTGCTGCAGATTGCCTTTGCGATGGCGCTGACGCTCAAAGAGACCAACCGTGCGCTGACGGCTGCCGGGGTAAGCGTCCTTAACTGCAAGGACCGCCGCGATGCGATTATCATCTTTTGCATCGATCGCGGGTGCAGCCTCCAAAAGGTCAACGAGGAGCTGTATCGCTTTGGCGAGGAGACGGTGAATTAGCCGCTGATATCTGAGCCGGCGGAGCTGTCGAACAACGATGCAAACGAACGGGGCGCGGATGCCATGGGGTGTCTGCGCCCTGCGCTATGATGGAGGCTATGGATACTCAGACCCCAACATATTCCAATGACGAGCTGACCGCAGCGCTTGCCGAGCACCTGGCGTCGCTCGATCGCGACGACAGCTATCGCGTGGAGCGTGTACTTAAGCGCTCGTCTGTTGAAACAACCGAGCTCGTGTACTTTGAAGGAACCGGCGGTGGTTCGCTCGGTCCCTTTGTCCGTAAACGCATCGATGCTTCGGCTCAAATCGGCGGGGCATACGAGCGTCTGTTTGCCGCTCAGCGGGCAGGCAGGCGTTTTGAGCACCTGCCCAGAATCGTCGATTGTCGTCGTGCGGGCGACGAGCTCAACGTGGTTATGGAATACATCGAAGGGGAGACACTCGGGGCACTGGTGGACCGTCTGGGAGCCGCTCCCGATTATGCGCGTGAATTGTATCCTGTCCTTTGCGACGCCGTGGGCGAGCTCCATGCCGGTTTTGCAATGGCGGGGGAGGCTTCGGCGCCGGTGATCCATCGCGACCTCAAGCCGTCGAATATCATCGTGGCAGGTGCCAACTATACGCCTGATGACGGCCTGACGTTTTCATCGCTGGTGATTATCGACTTGGGGATCGCGCGCGTGTGGCGCGATGGCGCCGATGCCGATACTGTCAAGTTTGGGACACGGCCCTATGCGCCTCCCGAGCAGTATGGGTTTGGGCAGACGAGCGTGCGAAGCGACGTCTACGCGCTCGGTGCCCTGCTGTTCTTTTGTTTGACGGGAGTCGACCCTAAACCAGGGCTCGACATGCGCGAGCAATGCGAGGTGCGCGGCATTCCCACTCCACTTGCCGATGTCGTTTGCATGGCGATGGCGCTCGATCCGGCCAAGCGCTTTGCAAGTGCGGAAGCGTTGGGACGGGCGACGCGCGCGGCATACGATCTGAGTCGCCCCGTGCGGCCTCCTGCGCCTGCGCCTGTCTGTACTCCGGCCTCGGAGACGTTGTTGACGCCCCAAGGGCTCCAGAACCCCGCAAGGCTTCCTAGGCCTGCCACCTCCACTGCATGCGGTCTGCTCTCTCACGTTCCGGAGTCCCTGGGGCGCATTTGGAATACGCTCGTCTGCTTCTCGCTGCTTGTGTTCTTTGCCGGAAGTCACTTTGCCGTCTTTCAACCCACGGGAGCAAACCAAAGCTACCCGACGTGGCTTCTCATAATCGAGTATTTTTTCTTTGTCGATGGCCTTATGGCGCTTATGCATTTTGCGGTGCTCGATAAGCGCCGTCTACGTCGGCGATTCGCACTGCTCGACAGCTATCGCGGCAAGAAACTCGCGAAACTCTGTCTCAAGGCATTGGGTGTGCTGCTCCTATGCATGATCGTCATAGTCGCGGTTGCCAATGCGACCGGCGTCGTCGATACCTCCGCTACCTAAAAGAAAAGGGCCCCATTGGGGCCCTTTGCAGTTGCACTTAGATGCGGTTCATCTGAGCGGCGACTTTGTTGTACCAGTCCTGCCATGTGGGTGGGCAGTACTTTTTGGCCGCAGCCGGGGTAAGGGTGGAGCCGTAGTTGGCGCCCAGATAGGCAACGTGAGCGAAGATGCCCTCGCTCCAGCTGCCAAAGCTGCGCCAACCGCCGCCACGTGCACTCCAGCCCCAGGCGTTGTAAGAATTGGCGCAATAAGCACCCTTGGTGCTCTCGATGCAGGCGATGGCGGGGGACCAACGGGGGTCGACGCCGGTATTCCAAGCGGCGACGGCAAAGTTATAGCCCTGGCCTGCCATAGGGGAGCCGGCGAGGTAATTGTCGATGCGGCTCGTCCACTCATTAATGAACGAATCGTAATCGGAACTACCGGTGTTGGCGTTGTTCACCGTGGTGTCGATGGTGGTGTTGGCGTTGGTGGCCTGGCTGCTGGAATTGCTGCCGCTCACGCCCTCGCCCGAGAGCTTCTCGGCGGCAGCGGCCTTATCGGCCTCAAGCTTGGCAAGCTCGGCGGCATTTTCCTGCTCGGCTTTTGCCTGTGCCTCGCTGCGGAGCTGCTGGGCCTGCGCCAGCGCCTCCTCGGCGTTTTTCTGCTCTGCCTCAAGCTGAGACTTGGCCTGCTGGAGCTCGGCCTTGTTCTGCTCGAGTTCGGTTTGCATGTTATTGAGCTCTTCGATCTCGTCGACGCTCGAGCTTGTGATCTGGTTGGTGTATTTGCAGGTCGTGATGAACTCACCCAGGCTCTGTGCGTTGACCAGGAAGCTCACGATGGGGTTGGTGCCCTTCTGGTACTTGTACAGATCGCGCATGGCGGTGCATGCCTTTTCCTGCTGATCGGGAAGCTTCGCCTCGATCTTTTCGATACTTGCCTCGTTGGCGTCAATCTGCTTCTGCAGATCGCCGAGCTTGGTGCGGGCATCGTTGTAGGCGCTCGTGGCGGCTTCGATCTTCTGCTGGGCGGCGGCAAGCTGATCCTGCGTTGCCTGCGAGGCGGCATACGCCGCGACGGGGGAGAGCATCGGCGTGGCCGTCAACGCAACGGCGAGCGCGGCGCTCGTGATGATACGAGCCGGCTTCGACGCGATGAGCGCTGCGGTGCGATGATTCGAATGCTGCATCCAGTCCCTCTGCAATCAATCGTAGGTTATTGTTCCTCAGGTATTCTACTACTGCTTTCGACCTCAACTTGAACCTTAAAGGTTTTAAAGGGTCAAGTTGAACTTGAGACTTTGGCTTTGACCTGCAGTTATATCGAATTGTTGAGAAACCATAGAGTTCAACTTTAACGTTACGGGGCCTGTTTGGGACGGGCTTTGGACTGTGAAAGCTATCTCAACGTTGGGGTTTGTGGCTATAAGGTCCCATTGCGGCGAGCTTGCCCTACTTCGTTGAGCGCCTGGGCGGGGGTGAACGAACAGGTGCCGTCGCCGAGTTTGATTACCCTGATGTTGTCCCCGGCGTGGGCATCGGAGACGAGGCCAAACTGCTCGATGGCGGTATCGTGTCCGCCGGCGACGGGCGTCTTGCGCGTGCCTTTGTGCGCCGATGTATCGATGGAGGTGATGTAGGCGGCACCGTCGTAAGCGTCGTTTGCGGTGCGCAGAGGAGCAGTCGCTTGCGCGCGCGGCGCCAACTCGCGTTTTGGGGCATCGAGGATGGGGTTATCGGTTGGAAGGTCCTGGAGCACGCGTGCGCCTTTCACTCGGGGGTATCAATATGCTGAACCCTACAACAACGGTGGGTTCATTGCCGTTTGCCATACGGCGGTGAGTGCGGCCTTCATGCTGGATAATTGCGTTGATTGTCATAGATACAGTGGAGCTTTAGGAGGAAACGGTCCGGCACGCTAAAATAAACGGGTTGCATAAAGACCGCCCGTCGTGGGCAGTTCTAGATAGGAAGTTTCCATGGCATTGCAGTTTACAGAGCGCGAGTTTATCCCCGTGCTGCTCGGCGGCGACATCAACGCCTATTCGGTGGCGCGCGCCTTTTACGAGGAGTATCAGGTCAAGAGCCTGGTCTTTGGCAAGTACCAGACCGGTCCTGCGTACCGCAGCCAGATTATCGACTACACGCCCAATGTTGATATCGACACCATGCCGGTCATGATCGAGACCATTAACGGTGTCGCGCAGGCCAATCCCGATAAGAAGATTATTCTCATGGGCTGCGGCGACAACTATGTCGCGCTTGCCGCACAGGCTCAGGATGCCGGCGAGCTTGCCTCAAACGTCATCGCGCCCTATGCGCCCTACAGCATGCTCGAACAGTGCCAGAAGAAGGAAATCTTCTACGAGCTGTGCGAGAAGCACGGTGTTCCCTATCCGCATACGTTTACCTTTACCATGGCCATGCTCAACGCCCGGGGCGAGGCTCCTGCCGAGGTGCTCGACCAGATTGATTTTCCCTTCCCGATGATCCTGAAGCCTTCCGACGGCATCATGTGGTGGGAGCACGAGTTCGAGGGCCAGAAGAAGGCCTACGAGATCGCCGATCGCGCCGAGCTGGAGCAGGTCATTCGCGATGTATACGCGAGTGGCTACACCGATGATCTGATCCTGCAGGATCGCGTGCCCGGCAACGACGAGTACATGCGCGTGCTTACCAGCTATTCCGACCGCAACGGCAAGGTGCGCATGATGTGCCTGGGCCACGTGCTGCTCGAGGAGCACCAGCCTCACGGCGTTGGCAACCACGCCTGCATCATCACCGAGCCCAATGACGGGCTCATGGGCGGCGTGCGCAAGTTGCTCGAGGACCTCAAGTTTACGGGCTTCTCAAACTTTGACGTCAAATACGACGAGCGCGACGGTTCGTTTAAGTTCTTCGACTTCAACACTCGCCAGGGCCGCAGTAACTACTACGTCACCAACAGTGGCTTTAACGTTGCCAAGTACGTAGTGGACGAGTATGTGTACAACCGCCCGTTTGAGCCCGAGTTTGTGACGGCGCAGAACGAGGCGCTGTGGATGGTTGTCCCCATGGGCGTGGTCGATAAATACGTCAAGGATCCCGAGCTGCGCGCTAAGGCGCATCGCCTGGTCAAGGAGGGTAAGGCCGCCGACCCCTCGTTTATGAAGGGTGATTTTGTCTTTAACCGCTGGCTACGCATGTGGCATACCAAGCTGCGTCACTTTAAGCTGTTTAGGACGTATTACAAATAGGATGAACGCCGCGCCCGCCCGGTTTGTATCGGACGGGCGCGGGTATGATACGCGCAATGGTGTGAGCGTCACCAAGGAGGCGGCGATGGAAAAGCTGGGAGTTATCGGCGGTATGGGCGCCGAGGCCACGTCGTATTACTACGACCAGGTGGTGCGTCACACGGCGGCCGCCCGCGACCAGGAACATATTGACATGGTGGTGCTCTCTAAGTCGACCATGCCCGACCGCACGCTGGCCATTAAGACCGGCGACCATACCGAGCTGCTGGCGACCATGAAGGAATGCGCGCAGGCGCTCGAGACGCTGGGCTGCGCGCACATTGCCATTCCCTGCAACACGTCGCACTACTTCTACGATCAGATTCAGTCGTTTACCTCGGTCCCCATCATCCATATGCCGCGCGAGTCGGTGCGCTATGCGCTTGCCGGCGTGGTGATGGGGGAGTGTGAGTTCGACCCCAACTTGAGCATGCCGGCCGAGCCGGTGCGCAAGATCGGCATCATGGGTACCGATGGCACCGTGGGTGCCGGCGTCTACGGTCGCGAGTGCGAGGCGGCGGGCGTCGAAGTCGTCTATCCCAGCGAGAAGCGCCAGGCCGATGTGATGTCGCTTATTTACGACGACGTGAAGGCAGGACGCGAGCCCGATATGGATAAGTTTGATCGTGTGATGTGGGAGTTTGCCCGCAGCGGCTGCGACCGCGTCATTCTGGCCTGTACAGAGCTTTCGGTGCTGCAAAAGTATCGCGAGATGCCCGAGATCACCCTCGACGCCATGGACGTTTTGGTACGCGAGTCCATCATCCGCAGCGGTGCCCCCTACCGCCTGTAGCCCTCGACCTGCCAAAAAGGGACAGGTTTATTTTGGTAGGTTTTATCTGGGAAAACAGTAAAGGCCTCGGCTCGTTTGTGCGAGCCGGGGCCTTTTGCATTTTGCGGTTGCTGCCAGCGATTGCTAGAACAGGAAGCCGATGGCGATAAGGGCGATGCTGACGATAAGTACGGCAATGTCCAAGCCTTTGATGGGGTAGCGCTTGTACGAGCTCGCACGCGTGCGCAGGTAGAAGCCGCGCTGCTCGGCGGCAAGCGCGGTGGCATCGGTCTTGCCCACGCTCGAGATCAATAGCGGCACGCACAGCGGCAGCATGAGCTTGAGTTTCTTGATGGGATTCTTGGTGTCGTACTCGACGCCGCGTGCGGTCTGTGCCTCCATGATGGCATTCATCTCTTGGCCAAACACCGGCACAAAGCGCAGCGCCGTGGTAAAGGTAAAGGCGTAGCGATACGGCACGTGCAGCACCTCCACGCAGGCATTGGCAAGGTCGTTGAGCTTGGTCACCATGAGCATCAGGATGAGTGGCAGCGCTACGCCCAACAGGCGCAGACAGGCCTTCGAGCCGGTGATGAGGCCTTCGTCGGTGACGAAGCCCCACACCACGTTGCCATCGCGCATAAAGGCCAGCTGCAGCGCTAACATGATGAGTGCGAGCGGAATCAGCAGCTTGAGCAGCGAGAACAGGCGGTCGACGACGCCGGCGTAGGCTCCCAGCGCGAGCGTAAGCGCCAGAAATCCCAACAGCGCCACGTAGGTGTCGGACAAAAAGATGCCAATGACGACGGCAGCGGCGAGGCCCAGTTTGATGACGGGATTCAGACGATGCAGCAGCGTGTCGCCCGGCATATAGTCGATGACATTAACCACGGCGGACCATCTCCTCGGTAATGCGAACGATATCGGTGACCTCGCTCACCTGTGCAAAGGCGGGCGAGACGGAGGATGCCAGACGGCGTGAGAGTTCAATAACCTGGGGCGGTTCAACGTAGGCGCGCTGCATGAGCTCGATGTTCGAGAACAGCTCGTGTGTGCGGCCGCGATCGAGGATGCGACCGTCGGCCATCACCACGATGCGCTCGGCAAAGTCCGAGACAACTTCCATGTCGTGGCAGACCATGATAACGGCGCAGCCGCGCTCGGCCATGGTGCGCACCGTTTCCATCACGGTCATGCACTCGCGGTAGTCCAGGCCACTCGTGGGCTCGTCGAGAACCACGACCTTGGGCTCTACGACCACGACGGAGGCGAGCGCCACCATCTGGCGTTGACCGCGCGAGAGCGAGAAGGGCGCATCGTAGGGCGGCAAGCCAAAGCGGTCGATGACGAGCTGGGCGCGACGCAGCGCCTCGGCGCGGTCGATGCCGGCAAGCTCTAGGCCAAAGGCGACCTCGTCGAGCACGGTGTCCTTGCAAATCTGGCGGTCGGGGTTTTGGAAAAGGGTTGCGACTTCGCGGGCGATGCGGCTCGTGGGAACGGCTGCGGTATCCAGTCCCGTGACGCGCACGCTGCCCGAGGTGGGCTTAAGCAGGCCTGTGAGCAGCTTGGTGAGCGTGGTCTTGCCGGCTCCGTTTTGGCCGACAATGCCCACGAGCTCGCCGGGATAGAGCGTCAGGTTGAGGTCGTGGACGGCGGCGCCACCATGGGGGTAGGAAAACTCAACGTGGTCAAACGTGAGCACCGGCTCGGCGTCTTTCGCATGCGGGCGCAGCGACGGTGCGTGCGGGGAGCCTGTGGGCGCCTGGGCGTCGCTTGTCGCGCGGTCGGGGTCGACGATGCTCGTAATCAGGCGCTCGGCCTCATCAACATCCAAACAGGGAGTGCCGCTGGCCAGGCCATCGGCCTCGAGGCTGTTGAAGATGCGTGTGACGCGCGGGCAATCGACACCGATGGCGCGGAGCTTGTCGGTGTGCGCAAAGACCTCATGTGGCTCGCCTTGCAGCGCGATCTGGCCGTGATCGAGCACGAGCACGCGGCTGCAATACTCCGAAAGCAGGGCGACCTTTTGCTCAACGACGACGATGGTGATGCCGAGGTTACGGTTTGCCTCGCGCAGCGTTTCGAAAACCAGTGTGGAGCTGACGGGATCGAGTGCCGCGGTTGGCTCATCGAGCACCAGCACGCGCGGGCGCATGGCGAGGATGGCAGCGATGGCCACCTTTTGCTTTTGGCCGCCCGAGAGGGTGGCTATCTCGCGGTCGCGCAGGTCGCTAATGCCGACGGCCTTAAGCGTCTCGCTCACGCGCTGCTCGATCTGGTCGTGGGGAACGCCAAAGTTCTCCAGGCCAAAGAGCATTTCGTCCTCAACGACCGAAGCGACCATCTGCGTGTCGATGTCTTGCAGCACGCTGCCGACGATCTGCGATATGTCGGTGAGCGAGACCTCGCAGGTGTCGTGCCCGTCAACGAACACGGAGCCAAAGAAGGTTCCGGTGTAGTGGTGGGGCACGGCGCCCGACAGGCAGGCGGTAAGTGTTGATTTGCCGGCACCCGAAGGCCCGATGATGCCGATGAAATCTTCCTTGTTCACGCTGAGCGAAACGTGGCTAAGCGCCTGCTCGGCCTGCGTGCCATAGGCGAACGAGACATCGTCGACGTTGATGATCGTTTCCATGGATACCTTTCATAGTCATTGGGGACGTTCTTACATGACTAGTCGTTTAAGGACGTCCCCAATAGCTCGTTGTTTGGAACAGTCTTTGCTGGTGAAGCACGTAGACGGCTTTACGAGGTGCCCCAGGTTGGCGCGAAAGAGGAGCGAAGCGTACTTGGGTACGCGAGCGACGAATGAACGCCAAGATGGGGTGGCTCGTAAAGCCGAGCGGGTTAGTTAAGCCTAAGGGCCTTCTGGATGGGCAGATAGAGCGCGCCGACCAGAATGGCGTTAAACACAGCGGTCATGGCGACGACGGGCAGCATGGCTGCGGCGAGTTCGCCCACTACGCCGAGCATGGCCATCTTGATGACCATGAAGATGACGCCCGAGACAAAGGTGGTCACGAACGTAGCGACGATGGCGACGGCAGGCTTAACTTGGCCATCCTTGGCGGCAGTGTTGACAATGACGGCCATAAGCATGGCGGCGATGCCCTCGGCGGCAAAATCGACAAACGGCGAGGTAGTGGTGATCTGGATTACGGCCGCCGAGATGAGACCGATGACGAGTGCCTGACCAATGTTGGGACGAACGACCAGGATGGTGAGGCAGAAGGCCGAGATGATGAACTCGGGGCTAATCATGCCGCCCGAGAAACCCGAGATTGCCTTGCCGACGGTAAAGTTGAGGATGAAGCCGGCGGCAAGCAGGATGGCGAGCAGGACGAGGGCGCGGATATCGAGTTTGCCGCGGTCGGCGGTCTGGACGGTGCGGGGCTGGGCGGTGGCGGTGGTGTTCTGAGACATGGTGAAGGTCCTTTCAGAAAGGGGAGTGTAAGAGAAAAGCGGAGGCGCGTGATGCGAATGCGATCGGGCTCGAGATAGAAAAAGGCCCCCGGTCGAAACCGGAGGCCTTCCAATCACCTAGAGCGCAAAAACAGGCATGAGGGACTCACCGTCGACCGATCGTATTCGCATCACGCCACCACCAGTTGTTGAGAGACGTCATCGTGTTCTTCATGTTGGTGGCTCCTTTCGTGATGCCATGGCGCGGTCGCGCCCAGTTGCTGTTTCGCTGCACTATAGCACAGCGAAGTGTGTGCGGGGAAATCTTTTTTGAAAAGAATCTCGCGGCGTTTCCTCCTATTAAGAAGAGCGGGCGGGGCAGCTTGTGCTGTCCCGCCCGCGCCCTGGGAAGTGTTACTTCCTGCGAGGAGTGTTACTCCTTGTTGCGGCGATAGAGGGCATAGCCGCCAGCGGAGATGACGACGACGCCAGCAGCGGCGAACGCGGCAACCACGCGGCCGTCAAAACGGTCACCGGTGGTGGGCAGGTTGCCCTTGGTGTTCTTCTTGTTGGTGGTCACCGTGGTAGAGGTGCTCGGCTTGGTCGGCTTCTCGGGGGTAGTAGGCTGCTCGGGGGTGCCGGGCTGCTCGGGGGTGCCGGGCTGCTCGGGGGTGCCGGGCTGCTCGGGGGTGCCGGGCTGCTCGGGCTTCTCGGGGGCCTCGGTGGCGAGGGCATCCTTGGCGTAGGTGATGGACTGCTTAAGGCCACGGGTCTCGGTGTTCAGGTCGCTCGGGGTGAAGGGCTTGCTAAAGTCGCCAGCCTTCAGATAAGCGCGCATCTCCTGGAGCAGGGCCTTGCACTTGACGTAGGTGTTCTCGGTGGCAGCGTTGCCGGCCTTGTTGGCCAGAGCAGTGCGTCCCTCGGTGGTCGTCTCGGCCAGCATGGCGACGTCAACTTCTTTGTTCTGCTCGATGAGCTCATTTTGGAGCGCATCGAGGTAGGCACGGACGCTGATACCAAGGGTGTCAGGGTTCTCAAAGCAGAGCGAGCTGATGTCCATGAGAACGTAGTTGATTGAGTTCTCGGGTTCCTCGTTGTTCACGATGTCGGTCTCTTCGCAGTGCTCGAAGGAGACGGTCTGATCGCTGAAGTACGGGCTGACCTCAGTTATCAGAGCGGAGTACAACGGGATGGCGACGGAGTACGCAGCGCGGGAGAGCATCTCCCACTGGATGGTGGCAACCTGGGGATCAAGGCCGCGACGAATCTGGAAGAGGTTGACCTCGGTGTTGCGCTCGGTGCCGATGGCGTAGGCGCCGTCGGTGTTGGCGTTAAGGCCGGGGACATTTTCGCCGCGGTTGCCAAAGGCACGAATCAGCTCAAAGGTGCTCCAGCCAGACTTGCCAGGCTTGAAGAACAAGGGCTGGATCTCGCTGACGGATGCGCCGGTACCGTTCTTGTCTTTAACGATGGTGTAGTCCTTGTCCTTGATTAGCGGGTTCATGAAGTAGTCTCGGCCCTGGACATAGCGAGTCCACTGATGCCTGCCAGACTCATCGAGTCCCTCGCCATAGGTTTTGGCAACATCGAACTTGCCGTCGGTGTATTTGGCGAAGCCTTTCTCCACGGGCATGGTCTGGATGCCCTCGGAGTGGAGGCAGTTCTCGGCGTCATTAAGGTCGACATCGTAGTTGAGGCTCCCGATATTAGGGTTGAGCGACGCGACGTCATCAGCGAGCTTCATGGCAATCCACTGATGCCCGGAAAGTGCGGCGAACAGCCAAGTCTCGTTGCTGTCGGCGATGACAATCTGGTCGTTGGAGAAGACGCCCTGCTCGTCAATCAGACTGCCGATAAGCTTGACGCCCTCACGGGCCGTGGCGCTTTCGCCCAGGATAACGCTGGCGTAGTTGTACTCACCCAAGCCGTCCGTCAGGGGGTCCACAGCTTTGACATCTGCATTCATGCTGGTGCTTAGCGTGGCGGAACAGGAGACGCCCTTCTCGTTGATGCCTGCCTCGGAGTAGGCGTCCCAACGGTCATCCCACTGCGAGGGGTGATCGCGCACATAGCTGTAGCGATACGTGGTTTTGTTCGAGGTGTATGCGAACCCGGACTCATCGGAGCTGTAGGTGAAGCCGGGGGCGTGCGAATCCTCGATGCCAAAGTGCTTGAGGTAGCGTTTGTCATAGTCCTCGGCGCGGCCATAATACGTATTGCCGTCGGCCGTAAGGTTCTTGCCCATGCCGACATCTGCGTGCAGGCGAGCGCAGATGTCGGCATGGACATGATGGTTGCAGCTCCAAAGGCGAGGCCTATGCCTAGCTTCTTGAGCGCGTTGACGGGGTGAGCTTTCCTCATTTTCCCTCCCAGCGTGCGAAAGCCCTCTGTCGCCAGAGGGCTTCAGCCAATAAAACATCTTCCATAGCATAACGAAATGGAAATATTATTCATGTGTGAAATAAACTTATTCTATAAACGTGGTGAAATATTCGATGAGCGGTAAATCGTATTCATTATGTAGCTTTACTTAAATAAAGGCACCCTGTAATTACTGTACCTGAATAAAGCGCCTTGCACAGGGCGCGAAGAAAATCCCCCACTGTTTGGCAAATGCATAAACAACGGGGGAGACGATGATTGGATGAATATCATACCAATGTGGAATTACTTCTTCCGGCGGTGGATTACGTTAATCGCGTAGCCCACGAGCATGGCCAGAACGATGACGATAAAGCCAATGATAGGGTTGTCGTTCACGGGGTCCTCCTATTTTCCGAGTGGAGAGAATTCGTCGACGATGAGGTCGAGGCATTGCGGAAGCGCGCGGGCGCCAAAGACACCGGAGTTGCTGGAGATGATCTCGCCATCGAACTGCATGCCCAGCGACGGCGTGCAGGTAATCTTGGCTTCCTTGGTCTGGATAATCTTAAACTGCGGGCGGCCGAGTACCTTGCCGGCGGGGTCGAGCGCGGCGGTGATTACCGTGGGGAGCAGCTGTACCGTGCGCACGGGCTCAATAACGACGATGTCGACCATACCGTCGTTCATGCGGCAGTTGGGGAACAGATTGATGTCGTTTTGGATGACTGAGGTATTGCCCGCCATGCAGCAGATGCCGTCGAGCTCCTCGACAATGCCGTCGTGTTCAATGGTAAAGTGCGCCACCGTGGGGTTGGGCGTGGCGAGCGCGGAGAGGAAGTAGGCGATCTCGCCAATGTCGTTTTTGGTGGGAGCGGCCTTCATCATGATCTCGGCGTCGAAGCCCGAGCCGGCGATGATGATAAAGCCGTGGCGCTTCTCGTTACCGTTCTCGTCGATCCAAAAGAGCTCACCCATGTCCACCTTGACCGTGCGGCCGGCGCGGCAAGCCTTGGCAAGCGCCGCCGCCTCGGGGGCATTACCGATGTTGTTAAAGAACAGGCAGGCTGTGCCGGAGGGGAAGATGAGCGTAGGGACACCGCACCCGCGCATCTGGTCGAGCACGTTGGAGACGGTGCCGTCGCCGCCCGAAACGACTACGCGGTCGAACTCACGAACGTCTGCTACCGCGTCCTCGGGCTCCATGCCATCGCCGATAAAGCGCATTACGACCTCGTCGCCGCCCTGTGCAAGAGCGTGCGTGAATGCGTAGATTTCATCGGAGCTGGGACCCGATGCCGGGTTGTGGATGATAAGGCAGCGCATACTTACGTTCCCGTTCTGTGACTAACCGAGTATAGTTGTAGGGCAATGCCGATATCCTACCCGTGTTTTTCGGGCCTAACCTTATTCGATGGGTTGATATGTACATTTCCACACATCAGGCTCTACTCGACTTTTGTCAGCGCGCTCGTGAGTTCGACGCGATTGCCGTCGATACCGAGTTTTTGCGCGAGCGCACGTTTCATCCGCGCCTGTGCCTGGTTCAGATTGCCACCCCTGCCGAGAGCGTCGCGGTCGATCCTTTGGTGATCGACGACTTATCGCCGCTGGCCGAGCTTATGGCCGACGAGAGCGTGGTCAAGGTCTTCCACGCCTGCTCGCAGGATATGGAGGTCATACTCCACACCGTGGGCGCGCTGCCGCGACCGATTTTTGACACACAGGTCGCCGCCGCCTTTTTGGGCGAGCGCCAGCAGATTTCCTACGGCGCGCTCGTTCAGACGTTCTGCGGCGTATCGCTGCCCAAGACCGAGTCGCTGACCGATTGGTCGCGCCGCCCGCTGAGCGATAAGCAGATTGAGTACGCGATCGATGATGTCAAGTATCTGATCGTCGCCTATACCGAGATGATGAGCCGTTTGCGCGAGCTTGGCCGCGTGGACTGGGTGCTCGACGAGTTGCGCCCGCTGGCAGACGAGTCGCACTACCGCGCCGACCGGCATGAGGCATTCCGCAAGGTCAAGCGCATCAACTCGTGTAGCCGCCATCAGCTGGGCATTGCGCGCGAGCTTGCCGCCTGGCGCGAGGACCGCGCCGAGCGCCGCAACATCCCGCGCAAGTGGGTCATGTCCGACGATACGCTGCTGGCGCTCGTCAAGCGCAATCCTGTGCGCGTTGAGGAGTTCCGCAGCATCCGCGGCACCGATCAACTGGGGGAGCGCGATGTGGACGGCGCGCTCATGGCCATCAAGCGTGGCGCGAGCTGCCCGCACGATCGCCTGCCGCTCATGGTGCGCGGACATCGCCAGATCTCTCCGGAGCTGGAGAGCGTGACGGATCTCATGTACGCGCTCATTCGCCTGGTTGCCGAGCGTTCGGGCGTGGCGACCTCGGTCATTGCCTCGCGCGATGACCTAGCCGACTATATTGAGCATCCCGAGCAGAGCCCTTTGCGCGAAGGTTGGCGCTTTGAGCTTGTGGGCTCGCGCCTGGACGATCTGCTCTCGGGCAACATGGGGTTGACGGTGAAGGACGGCAAAATCGAGCTCCTGTAGGTATATGGTTACGCGGTTTTACCAAACCGCGTAACAACTCGACGCTGCAAACGGCCGAGAGCGGCAATCTGACGTTCAATCGTCGCTCGCGTACCAAAGTACGCGTCGCTTCTCTTTCACGTCACCTTGCTCGCTCTCGGCCGTTTTCGCTGACATTGCCAAAACATCGATACTGTCTCGTTGGCTGGGCGAGTGGGTAGAATGCCTCCAACGTGTAACTCGATTCGGAGGAATTCGCATGCCCTATTACTATGGTTATGGCTTTGGCATCGACCCGCTGTACCTGCTGGTCGTCCTTGTTTGTACGGTGCTCGGTCTTGCCGCGCAGAGCTATATCAACTCGACGTATAAAACCTGGTCCAAGGTTCGCTCGGACGGCGACACGGGCGCTGCGGTCGCGCGCCGCATGCTCGACGCCAGCGGTTGCAATGCCGTGGGTATCAAGGGCGTCGCCGGTGAGCTCACCGACCATTACAACCCGCAGGATAACAACCTGTATCTCTCGGATGCCAACCGTTCGGGCGGATCGGTCGCAAGCGTTGCCGTCGCCTGCCACGAGGCGGGCCACGCCGCCCAGCGACAAAGCGGCTATGCCATGATGAAGGTGCGCACTGCCCTGGTCCCGGTCGTCAACTTTACCCAGAACACCTGGACCATCGTGTTGCTCTTGGGCCTGTTTATGAACATTGCCGGGCTCACGACCCTCGCGCTGATCTTCTTCTCGTTTAGTGTGTTGTTCCAGCTGGTTACGCTGCCGGTCGAGATTGATGCCAGCCGCCGCGCCGTGGCGTACATCGAGCGGTCGGGCATGAGCTCCAAGCAGGTCAACGGTGCCAAGAAGGTCCTGACGGCAGCCGCGCTTACCTATGTGGCCGCAGCGCTCACCTCGATCATTCAGCTGCTCTACCTGATGGCTCGCTACAACAGAAACTCCAACCGATAACAAATTGGCTTGACAGGCGCCGCGGGGATTTGTGTCCCCGCGGCGCTGTACTATGTGTTGGACTTGAATTTGCGCAGGGCTGGAGCCTTTGTGCACGATAACGAAAGGAGGCTGCGTGGCAGGCTGGAATCTAACCGGCAATGCTGTTTCCGCCGAGTTTGACGGCTCGGACGATCAGGAGCGCAAGGAACTCAGCGTGAGCCAGGCGGTGGAGATCGCCGCCGGTGCACTCGATGCTATTCCGCAGCTGAGTGTCTTGGGCGAGGTCACGGGCTTCCGTGGCCCCAATGCCCGAAGCGGCCACTGCTACTTCCAGATTAAGGACGATTCGGCCGCCGTTGACTGCATCATTTGGAAGGGTGCCTATCTCAAGCGCACGTTCGATCTGCGCGACGGCATGCAGGTGAGCTTTAAGGGTAGCTTCAATCTCTATAAGCCCACGGGCCGCATGAGTTTTGTCGCCCGCTCGTTTTCGCTGGCGGGGGAGGGTCTGCTGCGTCAACAAGTGGCGCAACTGGCCGAAAAGCTGAGCCGCGAGGGCCTGATGGACGAAGCGCGCAAGCGCCGCATCCCGGTGTTCTGCTCGCGTGTGGCGGTCGTCACCTCGCTTTCGGGTGCCGTAATCGATGACGTCAAACGCACATTGCGTCGTCGCAACCCACTCGTCGAGCTCGTTTGCGTGGGTGCCAAGGTTCAAGGCGAGGGTGCGCCGGCAGAGCTCATTGAGGGTTTGCGTCGCGCCGCTTCCATTACGCCGGCGCCCGATTGCATTTTGCTGGTGCGCGGCGGCGGCTCCTTCGAGGACCTCATGACCTTTAATGACGAGGAGCTTGCCCGCGCGGTGGCGGCTTGTCCTGTGCCCGTGGTGACCGGCATTGGGCATGAGCCCGATACCTCGATCTGCGACATGGTGAGCGACCGCCGCGCCTCCACGCCCACGGCGGCGGCCGAATCGGTAGCGCCGGCTATGACGGAGTTGGCCGACGTGCTTGAGACGCGCCATCAGCGTCTGGGCGCCGCGATGGCTTCGATGATCGGGTCGAATCAGGTCGATCTGGAAATGCTCGACCAGCGCGGTCGTCGTGCCTGGGACACCTATACAGCTCGTCTGGGCGACGCGCTCGATGCGGCCGCGTGCCGCCCGTGCCTCAATGATCCAACATTTATGGTCGAGCGTCGCGAGTCCGAGCTTGCCCTGACTGCCGATCGTCTGTCCGGCGCTGTAACGCGTTCGGTTGGGGCCTTCCGCTCCAACTTTGAGCGTCTGCCCGAGCGCTTGATCGCAAGCACCTCGGGGCTCGATGGCAAGCGCCATGCGCTCACGCTTGCGAGCTCCCGTCTGGAGCATCAGGGGCGCACGATGTTCAGCAAGCCCGCGTCCGACCTGGGCCGAGCTGCTGCGTCGCTCGATGCCTTGTCGCCGCTCAAGGTGCTTGCCCGCGGTTACTCCATCGCGTACAGCGAGGACGGTGTGGCTACGAGCGTCAAGACCTTTAAGCCGGGCGACGCTATTCGCGTGCGCATGGCGGACGGCAACGTGGCAGCAACCGTCAACGCGGTCGAGTAGGCCGCCTTTCATAGCGATAAACCTTTAGGAAAGGAAACAGATATGGCAGAGAAGACCCCGGTCGAGCAGCTTACGTACAAGCAGGCCTCGCAGGAGCTGGAGCTCATCATCCGCAGCCTGGAGTCGGGTGACATGGAGCTCGAGGAGTCGCTCGAGAGCTATACCCGCGGCGTCGAGCTCCTCAAGAGCCTGCGTACCCGCTTGTCCGATGCCGAGCAGAAGGTCTCGGTGCTCCTTAAGGACGTCGACGGCAACGACGTGCTCGTCGACGGCGAAGCCGCCAACACCGACGACAACCTCTCGTTCTAACCACCTCGCAGCCTACTTTGGGGTAGTCTTTTTGGGACGGGGCTTTTTTGACTACCCTTGCGCGACGGCTCGCCAGGTGCCTGCGCTTGCGAAAAAGTAGTCAAAAAAGCCCCGTCCCAAAAAGACTACCTTGGTCTGCGAGAAAGGAACCAACCATGTGTGATTGCATCTTCTGCAAAATTGCCAACCACGAGATCCCCTCAACCGTCGTTTACGAGGACGATCAGGTCATCGCGTTCGACGACCTCAATCCCCAGGCGCCGGTCCACACGCTCGTAATCCCCAAGAAGCACTACAGCGACATCGCCGACAACGTACCTGCCGAGACCATGGGCGCCATGGCCCACGCCATTCAGGAGGTCGCCAAGGCCAAGGGCCTGGAGGACGGCTTCCGCGTCATCTCCAACAAGGGCGTCAACGCCGGCCAGACCGTCATGCACTTCCACATGCACGTCCTCGGCGGCAAGAACCTGGGCGAGAACCTCATCTGAGGACGCTTCTTCCGTGGGATGAGGCGAAAGCTTAGGCACCGATAACTTATATATCAACGCAATAAACCCGAGCGCGAGGGCGTTTGGGTTTATTATTGAAGCGTATGTAACCTGGCGGCGCCACACCGCCTGTTAGTAGGGAGACACATGAACGTTCTGGTCGTCAACGCGGGATCTTCGACCCTTAAGTATCAGGTCATCGATACCAAGTCCCACAAGGTGTCCGCAAAGGGCTCCTGCGAGCGCGTCTGCTTTACCGGCGGTACCTTCACCCACGCTGCCAACGGTTCCAAGAAGGTGACCGAGAACATCGAGTTCCCCGACCACAAGGTCGCCATCGAGGTCGTCCTGAAGGACCTCGAGGCCAACGGCGTCAAGATCGAGGGCATCGGCCACCGTATCGTTCAGGGCGGTTGGTACTTCGGCGATTCCTCCCTCGTCGACGAGGACGTCCTCGCCAAGATCCGCGAGGTCGCTCCGCTCGCCCCGCTGCACAACAACCCCGAGGCCAACGTTATCGAGTACTGCCTCGAGCAGTATCCCGACCTGCCCAACGTCACGGTCTACGACACTGCTTTCCACTTCAACATGCCCGAGGTCGCCAAGACCTACGCCCTGCCCAAGGACGTCTGCGACAAGCTGCACATCCGTAAGTACGGCGCCCACGGCACCAGCTACCGCTACATCTCCAAGAAGGTTGCCGAGATGACCAACGGCGAGGCTCGCAAGGTCGTCGTGTGCCACATCGGTTCCGGCGCTTCCCTGTGCGCCATCGAGGACGGTAAGTGCATGGACACCACCATGGGCTTGACGCCGCTCGACGGTGTCATGATGGGCACCCGCTGCGGCTCCATCGACCCGGCTACCGTGTGCTACCTGCAGCGCGAGGGTGGCTACACCTTCGACGAGGTCGACGAGATGATGAACAAGAAGTCCGGCCTTTTGGCTGTGACCGGCGGCAAGACCAACGACTGCCGCAACGTTGAGGAGCTCGCCGCTGCCGGCGACCCCGAGGCCCAGCTCGCTTTCGACATGTTTGTCTACAAGATTGCCGCCAAGGCTGCCGAGATGGCCACTTCCATGTGCGGCATGGACACTCTGGTCTTTACCGCCGGCATCGGCGAGCACGCTCCGGCTGTCCGCGCCGGCGTGGCCGACCGTCTGGCCTTTATGGGCGTCAAGATGGACCATGCCCGCAACGCCCTGCGTGGCGACGGCGCCTGGTGCCTGTCCGCCAAGGATTCCAAGGTCAAGATCTTCGTCATCCCCACGGATGAGGAGTTCATGATCGCTTCCGACGTTGAGCGTATCGTCAACGGCAAGTAATTGCAAGAGGGGAGGGGCTGGACGACCGAGCGCCGTTCGGCCCCTCTTTTGCGCTCGTTGGGCGATATGCTGATAGATATTTATCAATATATGATAACTTCTTATTAACATGCGGCCGCCTTAAGGGGTCTGCGTCGACCGTATTGCACTGCAAAGGAGTCTCATGAACGTACTTGTTGTCAACGCCGGCAGCTCAAGCCTTAAATATCAGCTTTTGGATACCGATACCCGCAAGGTTTTCGCCAAGGGCAACTGCGAGCGTATCGGATCGGACATGGGCATCTTTGGCCACTCCGAGAACGGTGGCGCCAAGCAGACCGAGGAGGTCCCTTTCCCCGATCATCGCTCTGCTATCGCTCGTGTGCTCGAGGAGCTTGAGAAGACCGACTTTACGATTGATGGCATTGGGCATCGTATCGTTCAGGGTGGCTGGCACTTCGATGATTCCGCAGTCGTCGACGACGAGGTTATGGCCAAGATTCTTGAGGTGGCACCGCTTGCTCCGCTGCACAACTACGGCGAGGCCGCGGCGATTGAGTATTGCCGTGAGAAGTATCCGGAGCTGCCCAACGTGGCCGTCTTCGACACCTCGTTCCACATGACCATGCCCGAGGTCGCCTACACCTACGCGCTGCCCAAGGACGTGTGCGACAAGTACCACGTGCGCAAGTACGGCGCACACGGTACGAGCCACCGCTACGAGTGGATGATGGCCAAGGAGATCCTGGGCTCGCGCTGCCACCGTCTGCTTTCGTGCCATCTAGGCAACGGTGCTTCGCTCGCCGCCATCGAGGACGGCGTGTGCCGCGACACCACGATGGGCCTCACGCCGCTCGATGGCCTGATGATGGGCACCCGTTGTGGTTCCATTGACCCGGCCACCGTGTGCTACCTCCAGCGCGAGGGCGGCTACAGCTATCAGGAAGTCGATGACATGATGAACAAGCAGTCTGGTCTGCTTGCCATCTCGGGTATCTCCAACGACGCCCGCGACATCCGCACACGCGCCTCCGAGGGCGATGAGCGCTGCCTGCTCGCCTTCGACATGTTCGCCTACAAGGCCATGCAGCAGGCCGGTTCCATGATCGCATCTATGGCGGGCGTGGACACCATCACCTTTACCGCCGGCATCGGCGAGAACGACTGGTCGATCCGCAAGGCCTTCTGCGACTGCTTTGAGTGGCTGGGCGTGCGCATCGACAACAACAAGAACCGCGAGGCCGTGGGCAACGGCCCGCAGGTCATCAGCGCCGCCGGTTCCGCCGTCACCGTCATGGTCATCCCCACCGACGAGGAATACATGATCGCCCACGACGTCGAGCGTCTGACCGCGAACAACTAACGCGCCGATTGCATGTAAACGAAAGGCCCCCTGAGCAACAGCTCGGGAGGCTTTTTTCTGGAGGGCGGACGGCGGAAACCCCATCCCATTTTGAACGCGGATTCTGGGACACGCTTTCCGGTTGAGGCGCGTTGCGGAAAGTGCGACCCACAATAAAGCAAAATTCCGTCCCACAGTTTCCCAAACAAGCCCCAAGCGGAAGCTGCATCCCACAATCCGCCTCCAAACCGGGACACGCTTTCCGGTGGGCCAGACATCGAACCGCAGCCAACATTTCGCATCCAAAGTGATTGCCGCCATCAACGCCTGCACTTTCAGCAACGGCACCCATCCATTCAGTTTCTCAGCCCCAGCTCGTAGCCAAGCCGCCGTCCACCCCAGATCCCCTGAATGCTACGTGGCGGTAGAAGGCCGTACGGGCTAACCCCTGAAAACATTCCGCAGACCAGAAACGCCCCCGTTCGTAGCTCCGAAGGAGCAGAACGGGGGCGTTTCATTGGTCGAGGACGTTTTCAGGGGTTAGCCCGTACGGCCTTCGGGCGAGTGCGTGCGCTACTCAGCCATCTGAGCCTGGACGGCGGTGATGGCTACGACACCCACGATGTCGTCGGCAGAGCAGCCGCGCGAAAGGTCGTTAACCGGCTTGGCGATGCCCTGCAGGATGGGGCCGTAGGCGTCGGCGCCGGCGAAGCGCTGGACCAGCTTGTAGCCGATGTTGCCGGCCTCGAGGTCGGGAAACACGAGCACGTTGGCCTTGCCGGCAACGGAGGAGCCGGGAGCCTTGAGCTGGGCGACGTTGGGGACGATGGCGGCGTCGAGCTGCAGGTCGCCATCGATGGCGAGCTCGGGAGCCTTCTCCTTGCAGAACTTCACGGCCTCCTGGACCTTCTTGGCGACCTCGCCGCCGGCGGAACCCATGGTGGAGTAGGAGAGCATGGCCACGTGCGGCTCAACGTTGCCCATGAAGGTGGACCAAGAGTGAGCGGAGGCGATGGCGATCTCGGAGAGCTCATCGGAGGACGGGTTGATGTTGAGGCCGCAGTCGGCGAAGATCAGCGTGCCGTCGGTGCCGAACTGCGGGGTGTCGGTGCACATCACAAAGAAGGCCGAGACCAGCTTGGTGCCCGGGGCGGTCTTGAGGATCTGCAGCGCGGGGCGTAGGGTGTCGGCGGTGGAGTGGCAGGCGCCGGAGACCAGACCATCGGCATCGCCCATCTTGACCATCATGGTGCCAAAGTAGGTGGCGTCCATCACCTGGGCGCGAGCCTGCTCGATGGTGACACCCTTCTTGGCGCGGAGCTCGGCAAACTTCTGCGCGTACTCCTCGTGCTTCTCGGTATTGCGCGGGTCGATGACGGTAGCGCCGGGAACGTTGATCTCGTCGGGGTTGCCCAAGATGACGATCTTTGCCAAGCCCTCCTCGATGATCTTGGTAGCTGCGATGATGGTGCGCGGATCTTCGCCCTCGGGCAGGACGATCGTCTTAAGGTCGGCCTTGGCGGCAGACTTCATACGGTTTAGGAAATCGCTCATGTTACTCCTTACAAGCGTTTCGCTAAGCTCCAGGCGCCCGGCTGTCCACGAATAAACCCGCTGCTAGCGGGTTTACCTTTCAAATATGTACGCCGGGGTGCTTGAGCTTTCCTTGTGTGGCAAGCTCATTATAGGACGCATTAGCGCTATAATCGCTCTGATAAATATGTCTCGAAGAATGTTCGAGAAAAGCCCAGCTAACGAGCCCGTGGCTTTTGACAAGGAGTATCGATGCAGATTACCTCAGGCCTGCCTGAAGGCTTTAATGCCGGCGCATACGACATGATTGTCGTCGGTGCCGGGTATGCCGGTGCCGTTTGTGCCCGCCGTCTTGCCGAGACCATCGGCTATCGCGTTGCCGTTTTGGAGCGCCGTGGCCACATTGCGGGCAATGCTTACGACTGCTCTGATGAGGCCGGGATCCTGGTCCACGAGTATGGTCCGCACATTTACCATACCTTTAACGAGCGCGTCCACAATTTTCTGTCGCGCTTTACCAAGTGGACGGACTACCAGCACAAGGTGCTCGCCAACATCAACGGCACCCTTATGCCCGTGCCCTTTAACCACGCGAGCCTCAAGCTCGCCTTTGGCGATGAGCGCGGCGAGGAGCTGTATCAGAAGCTCGTGGAGACCTTTGGCAAGGACGTCAAGGTGCCCATCATGGAGCTGCGCAAGAAGAACGACCCGGATCTTGCCGAGGTCGCCGATTACGTCTACGAGAACGTCTTTTTGCATTACACCATGAAGCAGTGGGGCCAGACGCCCGACCAGATCGATCCCTCGATCACCGGCCGCGTTCCCGTCTTTGTGGGCGACGATGACCGCTATTTCCCGCAGGCTCCCTTCCAGGGCATGCCGCAGGACGGCTATACCGCGTTGTTCGAGCATATGCTCGACCACGATCTGATTGATGTGTTCTGCGACGTGGATGCCCGCGACCTCTTTGAGATTGACGAGACCACCGTCAAGATCGACGGCAAGGTCTATGGCGGCGAGATCGTCTACACCGGTCCGCTCGACGAGCTGTTCAACCTCGACTTGGGCGCTCTGCCGTACCGTACGCTCGACATGAAGTTCGAGACGCTCGATATGGACCAGTTCCAGCCCGTGGGCACCGTCAATTACACCACGAGCGAGGATTACACGCGTATCACCGAGTTCAAGAACATGACTGGTCAGGTCCTGCCCGGCAAGACCACCATCATGAAGGAGTATTCCAAGGCCTATACGCCCGGCTCGGGCGAGACGCCCTATTACGCCATTCTGGAGCCCGAGAACCGCGAGCTCTATGAGCGCTATCTTGAGCGCGTCCAGAACCTGACGAACTTCCACCCGGTGGGTCGCCTGGCCGAGTATCGTTACTACGATATGGATGCCGTGACCAACTCTGCCCTCGATCTTTCGGATGAGATTATCGCCTGCCATGCATAAAGTCATATCATTCGGTATTCCCTCGTATAACGCCGCCAAGGACATGGACCATTGCATCACCTCCATTCTGGAGGGGAGCAATTACGCCACCGATATCGAGATCATCATCGTCGATGACGGTTCCATGGACGAGACGGCAGCTAAGGCCGATGAGTGGGAGGCGCGTTACCCCGGTATCATCCGCGCGGTGCATCAGGAGAACGGCGGCCACGGCATGGCCGTCCTCTCGGGCCTGCGCGAGGCGCAGGGCACCTACTACAAGGTCGTCGACTCGGATGACTGGCTCGACGGTGCGGCGCTTTCGACCATGCTTTCGATTCTGCGTGGCTTTGAGGAGCGCGACCAGCGCGTCGATCTGTTTATCTCGAACTATGTGTACGAGAAGGTTTACGAGGGTACGCATACCGCTATTGGTTACAAGTTTGCCCTGCCGCGCAAAAAGATCTTTACCTGGGACCAGATTGGCCATTTCCGCCCGGACCAGAATTTGCTCATGCACAGCCTGTGTTATCGCACGGATGTGCTGCGCGCGTCCAATCTGCCTATGCCGCCGCACACGTTCTATGTCGACAATATCTACGCCTATGTGCCGCTGCCGCGCTGCAAGACCATGTACTACGCCGACATCGACCTCTATCGTTACTTTATCGGTCGCGAGGGCCAGAGCGTCAACGAGGCCACGATGGTCAAACGTCTGGACCAGCAGTTTCGCGTGACGCGCATTATGATGGAGGCGTTCCATTTGTACAGCGATGTCGAGTCGTCGCGTCTGCGCGCGTACATGATGGGCTATTTCACCATGATGATGGCAATTTGTTCGGTGCTAACCAAGCTTTCCGATGAGGATTGCGCCGACGAGCGCCTGACGACATTGTGGAGTGATTTGAAGGCCTACGACGAGCGTATGTATCGTCGTGCACGCTACGGTGTGGTCGGCTTCTTTACCAACCTGCACGGGCGGGCTGGAGACAAAACCACACTCGGCCTATACCGTCTTGCCTCAAAGATCTTCAAATTCAACTAGCTGTTGAGTAATCGCTGCTGATAGGTTGACTGGGCCCCTTGGCCTTTAGTTTGCTACTGCGAACAGTCCTGCTCGCACGGAAAGCACATTAAGTGCTTTCCGGCTCGTGCGGAACTTGTATCAAACTAAAGGCCAAGGGGCCTTTGCTATAAGAATCGATTGTCAGGCTGCCTGAATTTGAAGATCTTGGACGCGCGGTACACAGGGGCCTGGGCTGAAAGAGATCTTGTTGAGTAGGTTGCCCGGTTGGTCTTGGTTATGTTTGTCGCGAGTTCCGCATGCAAAGAAGGCCACTTAATGTGGCCTTCGTCTTGCATAGGACTGTAGAGCAGCAAACGTAACGCCCGCCCGCCTCCGACCGACGGTCGAGTGGATTACTTCGCGATGCCGGGGATGCCGTGGGATGTTTTGGCGGTTTTGGCTCCGTTTACGATGGCGGTTTCCAGGGCCCTTACGGCGAGCATGCCCAGCAGGTCTAGGGGAACGGCGGCGCTTGCCTGGCTGCCCAGCTTGCCGCTGGCAAGGGTGTAGATGGTGTCACCGTCGTTGGTGGTGTGTGTGGGGCGGATGGCGTGTGCATAGGCGTCTGCGGCCATCTGGGAGACCTTGGTGGCCTGGGCCTTAGTGAGCTCCACGTTGGTGACGATGCAGCTGATGGTGGTGTTGGTGCGGTCGAGTGGCATTTTCATAGAGCCGGCGGCGGCAAGGGCGGCGAGCTCCATGTCGACGATCTGGTCGCTATCGGCTGCGGCGCGCATGCCGGCCACCCACTCGCCGGTGGTCGGGTCGACCACGTTGCCACAGGCGTTGACCGAGACCACGGCGCCCACCTTGACGGTGCCGAGTGCCACGGCAGCAGCTCCAAGGCCAGCCTTCATGCAGGTGGCGGGCCCCATGAGCTTGCCTACGGTGGCGCCGGTGCCGGCACCTACATTGCCCTGCTCGAGTGTGGTGGGGGTATGGTCGAGCGCCTCGCGTACGGCGGCGATACCGGCCTCAATGTCGGGACGCACGGTAGGATCGCCAAAGGCGAGGTCGAAGATGCAGCTGGAACACACGATGGGCACCTGCGTGGGGCCGACGGGCAGGCCGATGCCGCGGCTCTCGAGTTCGCGGGCCACGCCGCTTGCCGCTTCGAGACCAAAGGCCGAACCACCCGAAAGGCAGACGGCGTGGACCTTATCGACGGTGTTCTCGGGACGCAGCAGATCGGTCTCGCGCGAAGCGGGAGCGCCACCACGTACGTCAACGCCGCCGGTGGCACCCTCGGGCGCCACGATTACGGTGCAGCCGGTGCCGGCCTCCTCGTCTGTATAGTTGCCAAAGCAAAAGCCATCGACATCGCAAACGTCAATGGCTTCGAGCAGTGTGTCCATGTTTTCTCCTATCGGTTTTCCGCCGGGCCTTATGCTCGGTCGGGATCCGTGCGGTACGGCAAAATTGTAGGCGCCGGGGGATACCCAGCGCCAGATGCAATTACGAGAGTTTTTGAATCGCGCGTGCGACGCGAGCGATGGGTAATCCCACCACGTTGTAGAAGTCGCCCGAAATGTCATGCACGAGCATGCGGCCGCCTGCGCCCTGGATACCGTAGGCTCCGGCCTTGTCCATGGGTTCGCCGGAGGCAACATAGTGCCCGATCTGCTCCTCGGTAAGCTCATAGAACGTCACGTCGGTCACATCGACAAACGACAGACTTTCGGCGGCATGCGGAGCTGCAGTGTCGCCGGCTTTAACGATGCAGACGCCGGTTGCCACCTGGTGCGTGCGGCCCGAAAGCTCGCGGAGCATGGTGCGTGCCTCGTTCTCGTCTGCCGGCTTGCCCAAAATTTGCCCGTCAAAGGTGACAATGGTATCGGCTGCGACAGTCAGTTCGTTGGGTTCGGCGTGCTCGGAGGCAACGGCAGCGGCTTTGGCGCGTGCCAAGCGTTCGACAAGCGTAAGCGGAGCTTCGCCATCAAAAGGTGTTTCGTCGATATCTGCGGGAATTACGCGAACGTCATAGCCCGCCTCGCGCATCAGCTCTATGCGGCGCGGCGATTGCGAAGCCAAAATCATAGCTGGATGCCCTCGGCAACCTTCTCGACGGCCTTGTCGCCGGCGAGTGTGCGCAGCAGCTCCAAGGCAAAGGGAAGTGACTGTGCCATGCCGCTGGCAGTGATGATGTTGCCGTCTTGCGTGACCTTCTCGCCGGTATAAGCACCCTCGGGGAAGCTCTTCTCAAAGCCGGGGAAGCACGTGGCTCGGCGTCCCTCGAGCAGACCAAGCTCGCCCAGGATAAACGGGGCGGCGCAGATGGCGGCAACGTGCTTGGTTGCGGCGAACTCGCAGACTACATCGCAGACACGCTGGTCGGCGCGCAAGTTGGTGGCTCCGGGCAGGCCGCCAGGCAGCACGACGCAGTCGTACTCCTCAAAGTTGATTTCGTCAAAGAGCGCATCGCAGGTCACGGGAATCTGCAGCGAGCTCACGACCTCGCGTGTGGGCATGATCGAGACGAGCGTGGCACGCACGCCGCCGCGACGCATGACGTCGACCATGGTCAGGCATTCAATAGTTTCAAAACCATCGGCGGCGAGAACGGCAACGCTGGGCATGAGAGTTCCTTTCGTAAGGCGGATACAATTAGCCGTCTTATACCCCGAAGACCTATGCTTGCCACGCTCGATTTCCCAATGTTTAAAAAGGGACGGGGCTATTTTAGCTACCCTCACCCATCCTTAACAATCTCAATCTGTAACATCTAGACCCACTTTTGACCCCTAACTGTTACAGATCAAGACAAACGGAAACCGCCCCGACAAAACGTCTAAATCTGTAACATCTACGGACTAAAACCGGGTCTTACTGTTACAGATCGAGACAGTCCCCAACGCACCGCCCCGTTCGGGGAACGACCGCCGCAGGTACGGCGGGCAGAGACTCACTTTTTTCTTCGGTTTTTCTTGACGGAATCTCACCTGTTGTAGTATTTTGTCTCAGTCTAAAAACGCGTGGACTTTTCTGGGCGCTAGCCACCTTTTTGCCACGCAACCGAGCAGTCGGTTGCGTGGCTTTTTTCGTCTTGGCAGCAGGTGCCACATGCACCGCCAGAAGACCGCACGAGCCCACCTTCCGACTGCAGGGAACAGACGCACGAGACGTGCATCTGCAAGACAGCAGACGGAAGGGAGCCTAATGGCAGGAACAAACACAATCAAGCAACAGGCCGCCGGGGCAGGAGCCACGGGCGCGGGACAGGCCAAGGCGGCGCTCCAGGTCTTTGCGGGCGGCGCCTGCTACGGCGCGATGGCCACGACCTACAAGCTCGCCTACGCCGCGGGCTTCACCTCGGCGCAGGTGGTGGCGAGCCAGGCGTGGTTCGGCTGCCTCTTCTTCGCCCTCGCCACACTCGCGGGCCGCGCACTCGGGCACCGCTGGCAGCGCGTGGGCTGGAAGCTCGCCCTTAAGCTCATGGGCCTGGGAACCCTCACCTGCCTCACCTCAATCCTCTACTGCTACGCCATGAGCGTGCTGCCCGCCCCGGTGGCGCTCACGCTCCTCTTCCAGTTCACGTGGCTGGGGCTCCTGTGGCAGACCGTCATGACGCGCCGACCGCCGAGGGCCCTCCAAGTGGTCTCCGCCCTGGTCATCGTCTTCGGAACGGTGTTCGCCAGCGGCGTTTACAAGACCGGCATCACCGGGTACGACCCCGTGGCCCTGCTCTGCGCGCTGGGGGCGGCCGTGTCCTGCTCCCTCTTTGTCACCCTCTCCGGCAAGGTCGAGGCCCCCTGCTCGTCCGAGCAGCGTGGCGTCATCGTATGCGCGGGCTCCGTGGTCATGTCGCTCACGGTGTGCCCAGACTACGTCGTCTCGGGCGTCCTCGCCCAGGGCATCCTGCCCTTTGCCGTCATCGCCGGCTTCTTTGGCATGCTCTGCCCGGTCCTGCTCTTCGGCATGGGCTCTCCGCACCTGCCCGCGGGCCTCTCCACTGTCATGGCCGCCGCGGAACTCCCCGCCGGCCTGCTCATCGCCATGATCGTCCTCGGCGAGCCGCTCGGGGTCGTCGAGTGGCTGGGCGTCGCCATCATCCTCGCCGGCGTGTGCCTGGCACAGGTCCCCTCCCTGCTTGGAGGCCGGGAGGCACGTCGCGCCGCCGCAGGACAAGCCGTCAGCTAGTCATCCCTTCACAGGCGGCCCGCGCGCATCAGGGAAAGGGCCACGGGCCCGGCGCGTGAGGTCGCAAGGACGTTATTAAAGCGTCCCCCGCAGAGGTGGGGACGCCAGAGAGAAGGAGGCACTATGCCATTTCCAAAAGGGTTCCTTTGGGGAGGAGCCACCGCCGCCAACCAATGCGAGGGAGGTTATGACGAGGGCGGCCGCGGCCTTGCCAATGTCGACGTCATCCCACACGGGCCGGAGCGCAACGACGTGAGTCGCGGCCTGAGGCGCATGCTCGACTTCGAGCCCGGTTACTACTACCCGGCCCAGACGGGCATCGACTTCTACCACCGCTACCGAGAGGACATAGCCCTCTTCGCGGAGATGGGCTTCAAGGTCTTTCGCCTCTCCATCGCCTGGAGCCGCATCTTTCCCAACGGCGACGAGGAGGAGCCCAACGAGGCCGGGCTCGCCTTCTACGAGGACGTGTTCCGCTGCTGCCGCGAGCACGGGATCGAGCCCCTCGTGACCATCACGCACTTCGACTGCCCCATCCACCTCGTCAAGAAGTACGGCGCCTGGCGAAACCGCACCCTCATTGAGCTCTACAAGCGGCTCGTGACGGTGCTCTTCAACCGCTACCGCGGCCTCGTGCGCTGGTGGATCACGTTCAACGAGATGAACATGATCTTGCACCGTCCCTTTATGGGTGCCGGCATCGTCCTCGAGCCCGGGGAGAATGCCCGCGAGGCCGAGTACCGCGCCGCGCACAACGAGCTCGTGGCCAGCGCCTGGGCCACCAAGATCGCCCACGAGGTCGACCCGGAGAACAAGGTGGGCTGCATGCTCGCCGCGGGAAGCTACTACCCCTACTCCTGCCGCCCCGAGGACGTCCGAGCGGCGCAGGTCAAGAACCAGGAGGACCTCTTCTTCGTGGACGTGCAGGCGCGCGGGCACTACCCCGGCTACGCGCTCAAGATGCTCGAGCGCGAGGGCATCGACGTGGGCATGACCGCCGAGGACGAGCGTATCCTTGCGGAGAACACCGTCGACTTCATCTCGTTTAGCTACTACTCCTCGCGCTGCACCGCGGGCGACCCCGATTCCGTGGGCGGCGTCGCCGAGGGCAACGCCTTCGCCGGCGTGGAGAACCCCTACGTGCGCACGAGCGACTGGGGCTGGGTCATCGACCCGCTGGGGTTCCGCATCACGATCAACGACCTCTGGGACCGCTACCAAAAGCCGCTCTTTGTGGTGGAGAACGGCCTCGGCGCCTATGACGAGGTGCTTCCCGACGGCACGATCGAGGACGACTACCGTATCGCCTACCTGCGCGAGCACATCGAGGCCATGCGCGACGCCATCGAGCAGGACGGCGTCGAGATGCTCGGCTACACCACCTGGGGGCCGATCGACCTCGTGAGCGCGGGCTCCGGCGAGATGGAGAAGCGCTACGGCTTCATCTACGTGGACCGCGACAACCTGGGCAACGGCACGCTCGAGCGCAGGCGCAAGAAGAGCTTCTACTGGTACCGACAGGCCATCGCCACCAACGGAGGCGACCTGGGCTAGCCGCCCGGGCAATATCACTAAGGAGAAAATAATGGCTGAAAAATACGACGATCTGGCCAGATCCATACTCGAGAACGTAGGCGGCGCCGAGAACGTCGCCAGCGTCGCGCACTGCATCACGCGTGTGCGCTTCAAGCTCAAGGACGAGTCCCGCGCCAACACGGCCAAGATAGAGGCCCTCAAGGGCGTTATCCAGGTCATCCAGGCCAACGGCCAGTACCAGGTGGTCGTGGGTAACATCGTCGAGGACGTCTACGACGCGGTCCTGGAGGCCGGTAACTTCTCGGGCGGCGCAAGCGCCGACGACGAGCCCCAGGGCGATAAGACCGTTGCCTCCGTCATCATCGACCTCATCTCTGGCATCTTCCAGCCCATCCTGGGACCGCTTGCCGCCGCAGGTATCATGAAGGGACTGCTTGCCCTCATCACCTACTTCGTCCCGGCCTTTGCAAACGACGGCCTCTACACGCTGCTCTACACCGTGGCTGACGGCTTCTTCTACTTCCTTCCCGTCGCCCTGGCGTTCAGTGCCGCGCGCAAGTTCCGCATGAACGAGTTCACCGGCGTGGCAATCGGCGTGGCGCTCCTCTACCCGACGATGGTCGCCCTGACCTCAGGCGAGGCGCTCGGTAGCATCGACCTCGGCGTGGCCGGCACGTTCTCGTGGTACGCCACCGCCCTCGGGGTCCCCATCATCATGCCCGTGTCCGGCTACGTGAGCTCGGTGATTCCCGTCCTTCTCATGGTGTGGTTCGGCTCTATCATTGAGCGCTGGCTCAAGAGCTGGATGCCGGCTGCGCTCAAGATGTTCCTCGTCCCGCTCGCCACGATGACGGTCTCCATCGTCTTGGGCTACCTCGTCATCGGCCCGGTGGCCACCCTCATCACCAACCTGCTGAGCGTGGCGTTCTCGTTCATCTTCCAGCTTCCCGTGGTTGGTTCCGTCTTGGGCAGCGCCCTGGTCGGCGGACTGTGGATGTGCCTCGTCATCTTTGGCTTCCACTGGAGCCTCATCCCCATCTCCATCATGAACCTGAACACCCTCGGCCACGACAGCGTGCTCGCCGCCACCGTCGGCCACGGGTTCGCGCTCGGAGCGGTTATCTTTGCCATGTATCTTAGAAACAAGGACGAGCGCTTCCGCGGCATCGCCCTTCCCGCGATGATCTCCGCCTTCTTCTTCGGCGTCACCGAGCCGGGCATCTACGGCATCGCCCTCTCCAACAAGCGCGCGTTCGTCGTGGCATGCCTGAGCTCCGCCGTGGGCGGCGCCATCGTGGGAATGACGGGCGCCCTCATGTACATCTCGGGTGGCCTCGGTGTCTTCAACCTGCTCAACTTCATCGACGGGACCCCTGGTGGCGCCGGAATCTCCCACATGATCTTCGCGATCATCGCCTCGCTCGTCTCTGCCGTCCTGGCCTTCGTCATCGAGTTCATCACCTACCGGCCCAACGACGACGAGGAAGGCGCCCGCTAGCTTGGGCCCTTCTCGACCAGCTCTATGTAGTTGAGGGCAGTTGAGGTGGGTGAGGGCCGAGGGCGGTCGAGGCGGCCGCCCTCGGCCCGGGACAACCTGCCAGAAGGCGTTTAGCTTTCTCGGGAGGCAGTTCAATGTCCAAGAAATCGTCCGCAGTCCCCAAATTTATTTTTATCCCCGTCCCAGAAAAATCATCGGGTGTGGTCTTGGGCAAACAGTCTAGTTGCGCTTGAGATGGGCGACGGTTTCGCAGTGGAAGGTTTGCGGGAACAGGTCGACCGGCGTGATCTTGACGGGGGAGAAGGGGCCTTCCTCGACAAAGCGCTTAAGATCGCGTGCCAAAGTCGCCGGATCGCAGCTCACGTAGGCCACGTCGCGGGCGCTCGTGCTGGCGATGAGGTCGATTGCCTCGGGTGCCAGACCTGCACGCGGCGGGTCGACCACCAGGACATCGGCATCCTGGTCGGGGAACTCGCGCACGGCATCGCCGCCGATGACATCGATGTTATCGAGCTTGTTGATCTCGAGGTTGCGGCGCAGGTCGCGCACGGCCGGGCCGTAGGCCTCGACGGCGGCAACAAAACCACAGCGGCGGGCGAGCGGCAGGGTAAAGGTGCCGGCGCCGCAGTACAGGTCCATGGCAAGCTCGTCTTCTTGCGGGTCGAGCGCCTCCATGACAAGCTCGATCAAAATCTCGGCGCCCTTGGTGTTGACCTGGAAAAACGATGGGGCCGAAAGGCGCATCTGGCCGTCGGCGATGTTCTCGGTCCAGGAGCCCTCGCCGGCGAGCATCTCCACCTTGGAGACGCGGCGGGCCTTCTTCTCGCCCTTGCTCATGACGCGCACTACGCTCGTGGGGCGAGCGGCGTCTGCCAACACGCGCGAGACCTGCGAGCGCGGGAAGGAGCCCGTGGGCGTCCAAAGTGCGACCTCGAGTGCCTTGGTGCGACGCGAAGCGCGAATGCCCACGCGCTCCAGACCCAGATCGTGACTGCCGCTCAGATAGTTGAGCGCGCCGACGACCGATTTGAGCGCCTTGGGAAAACGCTTATCGAACAGCGGGCACGAATCTACGGTCACGATCTTGCTGGGATCGACGCCGTGCATGCCAAGGCGAACGCGGCCGTTAACGAGGGTGGGCTCCAGCTCAATCTTGTTGCGGTAGCCCCAGTCGTCCTTGGTGTGGCGGATGGGCTGGACAAGATCGTTGACCTGCTCGGGGGCGAACTTGCCAATGCGCTCGAGCGTGGAGCGCAGGTTTTGCTCTTTGGCGGCAAGCTGCGCGGTGCGCGAGAGATTGCCCCACGAACAACCGCCGCAGACGCCCACGAAGGGGCAGGGGGGCTGAATGCGATCGGGGCCCGGCTCCAGAATCTCGGTCGTGCGGGCGCGCATAAACGACTTGCCGTCCTGCACGATCTCGGCCTCGACGGTGTCGCCTGCCACGGCGCCCTGCACAAAGACGGCCTTGCCGTTGTCGGCGTGCGCCAGTCCGTCGGCGCCGTAGGTCATCGATTCTATGGTGAGCTTCATGTTCCTGCCTGTCATTCGCGGTATTGTTCGCAACCATGGTAGCAGTGAAAAACGCCCCGTATTTGGGGTATTCCTCAAATACGGGGCGCTTCTACAAACGTCTATTTCGTCTTGCCGGTAATGAGCGTCTTAAGGCCTAGGCCGATCAGGCCCAGTCCCATGCGCACGCGACCGGGGCGATGGCGCTCGATGGTCTTGGTCTTGCCAGCGGGCTTCTCGCGGCGGGCGCCCTTCTCGGACGCGGGGTTGGCCGCCTGCGGTTGGGGCCGAGGAGCAGGCTCGGACTCAGGCTCTATGACGGTTGCCTGAACCTTCTGGACCTCGGGTGCGGCCGGCTGCGGTTCGAGCTCAGGCTTGGATGCGAGCGTAGGTTCTGCCTTGGCGACGGCCTCGGCGTTGCGATAGGCACGCTCCAGCAGAGCTTCCTGCGAGTTGAAGGGCTTCTCGCCTTCTTTGCGCTTCACGGGAATCCAGGTGCCGTCACTCGTCAGACTGCGTGCCTTCACGTTGTCGCGCAGCTGCATGCCCATGTACTCGTGCACCTGGGCGCGGCAGGTGGGGTCGAGCACGGGGAAGGCGATCTCCACGCGGTGCTCGGTGTTGCGCGTCATCATGTCTGCCGAGCTCAGGTAGATCATATCCGAGTCCACGCCAAAGGCATAGACGCGCGCATGCTCCAAAAAGCGTCCGACGATGGAGCGCACGTGCACGTTCTCGGTCTTGCCCGGAACACCGGGTTTGAGGCACGAGATACCGCGGATGATCATGTCCACGCGCACACCGGCACACGATGCCTCGGCGATCTTGTCGATGACCTCGCGGTCGGTAAGCGAGTTGAGCTTAAAGAACACGCGGGCGGGCTCGCCGACAAGGGCACGCTGAATCTCGCGGTCCAGGCCGCGCATGATGAGCGGCTTGAGGCCCACGGGCGCCACGCCCAGGAAGCGGTAGTCGCCGCGCAGGTTGCCCAGCGACAGGTTGCGGAAGAACAGGCTAGCGTCCTCGCCGATGCCGGGATGCGCGGTCATGAGCATAAAGTCGCTGTAGAGCTTGGCCGTCTTCTCGTTAAAGTTGCCGGTACCCAAAAGCGTCAGACGGGTAAGCGCCATGCCCTCGCGATAGGTGAGCTGGCAGATCTTGGAATGGCATTTAAAGCCCTCGGAGCCGTAGATAACGGTGCAGCCGGCCTCTTCCAGCCGCTCGGCCCATTCGATGTTGTTTTGCTCGTCAAAGCGGGCGCGGAGCTCCATGAGCACTGTAACCTCTTTGCCGTTTTCGGCAGCATCGATGAGCGACTCGCACAGGCGGCTTTGTTTGGCCACGCGGTAGAGCGTGATGCGAAGCGAGATGCACTCGGGGTCGTAGGCTGCTTCGTGCACCAGGTCCAAGAACGGATTCATGGTCTCGTAAGGGTAAAAGAGCAGCTTGTCGTGCTGCAGCACCTGATCGCGGATGGAGCGGGTCATATCGATGGTGGGGTTGGGCTGCGGCCTAAACGGCGTAAAGAGCAGCTCGTTTCGTAGATGCTCGGGTATTTTGCCCTCGATGCCAAAGACATAGCCCAGGTTGAGCGGGATATCGCAGGTAAAAACCGAGCGGCGCGAAAGCTCGAGCGCTTTGCGGATGGTCTTGAGCGTTGGCTTTTCGAGCGAGCCCGATACGGCGAGCACCACCGGCTGCAGGCGCAGGCGCTTCTTGAGGATGCGCTTCATGTGCTGGCGGTAATCCTCTTCCTCCTCGACGCCCTCGCCGTCCGGATCGATGTCGGCGTTGCGGGTGACGCGGATGAGCGCGCGGTCGAGCGGCTTATAGGAGCCGAAGCAGCTGTCCAGGCAGGCGAGGATGACGTCCTCGAGCAGAATGTAGGAGTAGGTGCCGGTGGGCGAGGGGATTTCGACCACGCGGTTCATCGAGGCGGGAATCTCGATAAGGCCCAGCAGGCTCTCCTCGTCGGTGATGCCGTCCAGGCCACAAGCCAGATAGAGCGCGCCGTTGCGCAGGTTGGGGAAGGGATGGCGCGGGTCGATGACCAGCGGCGAGATGACCGGTGATACGTAGGCCTGGAAGTAGCGGGTTACAAAGGTATGTTCCTCGGGCGTAAGCGAATCGATGCGGGCGCGGTGAACGCCCAGAGTGTCGAGCTTGTCCTCGATGCTCTTAAAGATCGACTCCCAGCGGGTAAGGAGCCCGGGCAGCTCTGCCATGACAGCATCGACCTGTTCGGAGGCGGTCATATTGCTCTTGTTGTCGACGGGCTGTTTTTTGAGCTCTGCCAGATCGGACAAGCCGCCCACGCGCACCATGAGAAACTCGTCGAGATTTGACTCGAAGATCGAGACGAACTTAAGGCGCTCGAACAGTGGCACAGACTCATCGAAGGCTTCGTCGAGTACGCGGTTATCAAAGCGCAGCCAGCTAAGCTCTCGATTTTGCGTATACGAGAAATCGCGCGGTTTCTTGCGCAGCTTGGCGGCGTTCTGCTTCTTTTCGATTTTGCTCGGCATATGCATCTGTCCGTTCAGTCCCCAAAGGGACGGTAGCCTAACACTATTTCTTATTGTCTCAATTTAGTCGACCTATGGCGCGGACGTATCGCGCGAACGGTATCTTTACCTACTTATTACGCTGACGATCCGAAGCACTAACGTCCGGTGCTTTGAACAAGCGATCTATATCCTCACTCAACTGGTGAGAATGTATGAATAAGAATGATAGCAAGCTGAATATAATCGAATTTAGGTCGAATCGAGGACAAGCGTCATTTATATGCAGAAAACCGTTTTCGCTATGCAATTTTGAATCATGGATAACTTTGAGTGTTCAATCTTGATTTCCTAGAAAAATAACGTTTACCTAGGAAAATCTGCTTTACGAAACTGAAGTGCATCATGGGAAATCATATGCGATATACCGTTCATCGTACTTTGTTGACCGTTCGGGGGCGAGGTGGAATTGCGGTTGAAATTTGGATATAACTAGAGCTGTCAGCAAGCAGCGCTCCATACGGAGGGGCGCTAACGAATCGGCCCTGACAAGGGCCCGAAAGAAAGGTAGGAGGCCATGACGAAAGGTCTGCACGTGCCTTCCGAGATCGGCAAGCTCAGGAAGGTCTGCCTGCACCGTCCCGGCGACGAGCTCCTCAACCTGCCGCCCGACGAGCTCGAGCGGCTCCTGTTCGACGACGTCCCGTTCCTGGAGGTCGCGCAGCAGGAGCACGACACCTTCGCCCAGATCCTGAGGGACCAGGGCGTCGAGGTGCTCTACCTCGAGAACCTCGTCGCCGAGGTGTTCGACCAGGTCCCCGGCGCCCGCGCCGAGTTCACCGACCAGTACATCGCCGAGGCCGGCATCCGCGGGAAGCACATGCCGCAGATCGTCCGCGAGAAGCTGGACTCCATCGAGGACAACCTCGAGTTCGTCAAGAAGACCATGGCCGGCATGACCAAGGCCGAGATCGAGATGCCCCTCACGGCCTCCACGACCCTCGACTCCCTGGTCAACTCCGAGTCCGAGTCCGACCTGATCATCGACCCGATGCCCAACCTCTACTTCACCCGCGACCCGTTCGCGGTCGTCGGCGAGGGCGTCAACCTCAACCGCATGTACTCGGTCACCCGCAACCGCGAGACCCTGTACGGCAAGTACGTCTTCAAGTACCACCCCGACTACAAGGACGTCTCCCTGTACTTCCGCCGCGACTGCCAGTTCCACACCGAGGGCGGCGACGTGCTGAACATCAACGAGAAGACCCTCGCCGTCGGCATCTCCCAGCGCACCCAGGCCGCCGCTATCGACGTCATGGCCCAGAACATCTTCTGGAACTCCGACTCCAAGGTCGAGCGCATCCTGGCCTTCGACATCCCGGTCTCGCGCGCCTTCATGCACCTCGACACGGTCTTCACCCAGATCGACGTCGATAAGTTCACGATCCACCCCGCCATCATGGGCACCCTGCGCGTCTAC
The DNA here is from genome assembly GCF_052119145.1 of Collinsella sp. LCP19S3_H3. Lineage (NCBI taxonomy): Bacteria > Bacillati > Actinomycetota > Coriobacteriia > Coriobacteriales > Coriobacteriaceae > Collinsella > Collinsella sp. LCP19S3_H3. The sequence goes on along the minus strand of NZ_JBQKFW010000009.1, from coordinate 8,065 downwards.
GAGCTGACCGCCGGCAAGAACCCGGGCGACGTGAACATCCGCCTGATCGAGGACACCCTCGAGCACGTCCTGGAGGACGCCACCGGCGTCGACCAGGTCAAGCTGATCCCCTGCGGCGGCGGCGACCCGATCGCGGCCTCCCGCGAGCAGTGGAACGACGGCTCCAACACCCTGTGCGTCGAGCCCGGCAAGATCTGCGTCTACGCCCGCAACACCGTCACCAACGACGTGCTGTACAAGGAGGGCCTGGACCTTCTCGTCGTGCCCTCCGCCGAGCTCTCCCGCGGCCGTGGCGGCCCGCGCTGCATGAGCATGCCCTTCTGGCGCGAGGACCTCTAAGGTTTTCAAAGACCCGTACAGGTCTTAAAGCAAACGTCTAACTGCCATTAGATGTCTCCCATTGGGGCGGTGCGGATCTTTCGCACCGCCCCATTCTTGTTTAATGAAGCTAATTCAACAACAGATAAGGTGGCCATTATGTCTAAAGACAGTCGTGTCGATAACCCCAACGGTGTCGGCTTTTTCGGCCTTGTCGGCATGGTCGTTTCCTCCTGCATCGGCACGGGCGTCTTCGCCCTTACCGGTCAGCTCGCTAACGTCGCCTCTCCTGGTGCTGCGCTCATCGCTTGGGTCGTTTGCGGCCTGGGCTTTTTGATGCTGGCGCTCTCGCTCGCCAACGTGGGTTCCAAGCGCCCCGATCTTGACGGCGCCTGCGCGTACGCGGAGGAGGGCTTCGGTCCTTTCCACGGATTTATCTCCGGCTGGGGCTATTGGCTTTCCGCCTGGCTCGGCAATGTCGGCTTTGGCACCATGATCGCCCAGGTCCTGGGTTCCGATTATTGCCTGGGCACGATCATGCCGGGCGTGTTCTCGGATCCCGTGACCGGAAACCCCGCTGTCGTCGGCGTCGTTGTCGTGTCGCTGGTCCTGTGGGGTATTACGTTCTTGGTCATTCGCGGCGTCGAGAGCGCTGCGGCCTTCAACGCGATCGTCATGGTCATTAAGATTGCCTCCATCCTGCTGTTCATCGTGTTTTCCTGCTTCGCCTTTAATGCCGGTGTGTTTACCGCCGACTTCTGGGGCACCGCCGCGCGCAATGCCACGATCATCGCCGCCAACGGCGTTGAACTCGGAAGCGTTGCCAACCAGGTCACGCAGTGCATTCTGATCATGATGTGGGTCTTCATCGGCGTCGAGGGCGCTTCGGTCATGTCCGGTCGCGCTAAGCGCAAGAGTGAAGTCGGCTCCGCCACTATCATCGGCTTGATCGTGCTGCTCACCCTCTACATCGGCGCTTCCGTCATTCCGTACGGCGTTGTTGACTATGCCGATCTGGTTGCGGCTCCCAAGCCTGCCACCATTTCCGTGTTCGAGCAGCTTGCTCCCGGCTGGGGCGGCGCCTTCATCTCCTGGGCCATCATCATCTCGGTGTGCGGCTCCTGGCTCTCCTTTACCATGCTTCCCGCCGAGGTCTCCTCGATGATGGCCGACCACGGTCTGCTTCCCAAGTCCTGGGGCGAGGTCAACGCCAAGGGCGCGCCGCAGATGGCCTTGATTATCGTCGGTGCCCTGACGGAGGCGTTCATCATCATCGCCACGTTCGCTGCCGACGCTTATACCTTCGCGATCTCCATGTGCACCGTGACCATCGTTGTCACCTGGGCCTACGCTGCTGCCTATCAGGTCAAGCTCTCTCGCGAGCGCGGCGAGTCGGGCCAGGCTCTTATCGGTATCCTCGCCCTGGTGTTCCAGGTCGTCGGCGTGCTCTTTACCGGCTGGGGTTTCTTGCTGCTTGCCTGTCTGGGCTACATTCCCGGTTTCCTGTTCTATCGCAAGGCACTCACCGAGTCTGGTCAGTCCATGGGCAACGGCCAGGTTATCTGTGCCGTGGTGATCGCCCTTTTGGGCATCATCTCCATTCCCATGACCTTCGCCGGCATCATCCCCGTGTTCTAGCGATTGGAGCCTAGCCATGGATATCAAGACAATCGGCGTTGAGGAATGGCTCAACGTTTGGGAGAAGAGCGCTACGTGGGATATCGCCCAGTCGACGATCTCGTCGCTTACCATGGGCGAGTTGCGCGCGCTCGACGAGCAGGACGGCGCTACCTTCTACGAGCGCCTGGACCGCGAGAAGATGAACTACGGCTGGATCGAGGGCTCGCCCGACTTTAAGGCCGAGGTCGCCAAGCTCTATCGTCGCGAGGTCAATCCCGATCACATTCTTCAGACCAATGGCTGCACGGGTGCCAACCTCAACGCCATCATGGCCGTTGTCGAGCCCGGCGACCACGTGATTGCCGAGTGGCCTACCTATGCGCCGCTCTACGAGATCCCGCGTACACTGGGCGCCGAGGTCGAGTATTGGGAGCTTCGCGAGGAGCTCGGCTGGAAGCCCGATATCGAGGAACTCAAGCGCCTGGTTCGCCCCAACACGAAACTCATCTGCATCAATAACGCATCGAACCCCATCGGTACGGTGCTTGATGCCGATACGCTCGGTCAGATTGCCGAGATCGCCCGTTCGGTGGGCGCCTACGTGCTGTGTGACGAGGTGTATCTGCCGCTCGAGAACACCGAGTCCTTTATGTCGATGGTCGACGTGTATGAGAAGGCCATTGTCACCAACTCGGTGTCTAAGACCTATTCGACGCCTGCAGCCCGCGTGGGTTGGGTCGTGGCCGACGAAGAGGTGTCCAATCGCATCCGTACCTATCGCGATTACACCATGATCTGCGGCGGCGTATTCAACGATGCCCTGGCGACCTATGTGCTTGAGCACAAGGACAAGATTCTCGAGCGCAACCGCAAGATCGTGTCTGGCAATCGCGATATCGCGCAGGCTTGGATCGATACGCAACATCGCGTTTCCTGGACGGCCCCGCAGGGCGTGTCTACCTCGTTTATCCAGCTTGATATTCCCGAGGACGACGAGGAGTTCTGCAAGCGCCTGTTGTCCGAGAGGGGAGTGCTGCTGGTGCCCGGCAGCCGTTTTGAGCTTCCCTGCGGCGCACGCCTGGGCTACTGCGCGAGCGAAAATGTTCTTCGCGAGGGCCTGAGGCTTCTGGGCGAGGCTCTGGCCGAGTTCGATCGCTAATCCCTTGAGGCCCTCGAAGGACTAAACCTTACTTGGCCCTAGGCGTACCGAATGCAGACCCACTCCCTTTTGGGGAGCGGGTCTGCATGTCTTTGCCGCCGGAAAAGTCAAGTTGTTACAAATGGGGACGCAAGATCGATCGGGTATTCGACGGGCCTTATACTAAGTTTCCGGTGAACGGTATCCAACGTCTGGTAAACGGTAATCTGTTTGCTAAAAATGAATAGGACAAACTTTTTTATGAATAAAAATTAAAATGGTTGAGAGACAGCAAGAATTGCGAATTCTATTCATATCGTTGCACGAAATATGCAATCTGAGGGTGGTTTAACAAAGTTTAGTTCCATTTGATTTTTGGATTGAAAACGCGTTTAAGCACGTAAATAAACTTTATTAAATCAAAGTGTGCCATGCGTGAAGTATATGTGTATGCCGTTCACCCCCTATAAAAAACCGTTCGGGGGCAAGGTGGAAGTATGGGTTGATTTTGGATATAAATATGTCGTCAGCAATAACGCCTCACACGGAGGGGCGCTAACGAATCGGCCCTGACAAGGGCCCGAAAGAAAGGTAGGAGGCCATGACGAAAGGTCTGCACGTGCCTTCCGAGATCGGCAAGCTCAGGAAGGTCTGCCTGCACCGTCCCGGCGACGAGCTCCTCAACCTGCCGCCCGACGAGCTCGAGCGGCTCCTGTTCGACGACGTCCCGTTCCTGGAGGTCGCGCAGCAGGAGCACGACACCTTCGCCCAGATCCTGAGGGACCAGGGCGTCGAGGTGCTCTACCTCGAGAACCTCGTCGCCGAGGTGTTCGACCAGGTCCCCGGCGCCCGCGCCGAGTTCACCGACCAGTACATCGCCGAGGCCGGCATCCGCGGGAAGCACATGCCGCAGATCGTCCGCGAGAAGCTGGACTCCATCGAGGACAACCTCGAGTTCGTCAAGAAGACCATGGCCGGCATGACCAAGGCCGAGATCGAGATGCCCCTCACGGCCTCCACGACCCTCGACTCCCTGGTCAACTCCGAGTCCGAGTCCGACCTGATCATCGACCCGATGCCCAACCTCTACTTCACCCGCGACCCGTTCGCGGTCGTCGGCGAGGGCGTCAACCTCAACCGCATGTACTCGGTCACCCGCAACCGCGAGACCCTGTACGGCAAGTACGTCTTCAAGTACCACCCCGACTACAAGGACGTCTCCCTGTACTTCCGCCGCGACTGCCAGTTCCACACCGAGGGCGGCGACGTGCTGAACATCAACGAGAAGACCCTCGCCGTCGGCATCTCCCAGCGCACCCAGGCCGCCGCTATCGACGTCATGGCCCAGAACATCTTCTGGAACTCCGACTCCAAGGTCGAGCGCATCCTGGCCTTCGACATCCCGGTCTCGCGCGCCTTCATGCACCTCGACACGGTCTTCACCCAGATCGACGTCGATAAGTTCACGATCCACCCCGCCATCATGGGCACCCTGCGCGTCTACGAGCTGACCGCCGGCAAGAACCCGGGCGACGTGAACATCCGCCTGATCGAGGACACCCTCGAGCACGTCCTGGAGGACGCCACCGGCGTCGACCAGGTCAAGCTGATCCCCTGCGGCGGCGGCGACCCGATCGCGGCCTCCCGCGAGCAGTGGAACGACGGCTCCAACACCCTGTGCGTCGAGCCCGGCAAGATCTGCGTCTACGCCCGCAACACCGTCACCAACGACGTGCTGTACAAGGAGGGCCTGGACCTTCTCGTCGTGCCCTCCGCCGAGCTCTCCCGCGGCCGCGGCGGCCCGCGCTGCATGAGCATGCCCTTCTGGCGCGAGGACCTCTAAGTCTTTCCGTTTCCGGTGCGGTCCCCCTACAACCGCACCGGTTTCGCCCGTCAAACGGGCAACACTAATTACTTGCGTAATTCTTATTTTCGAAAGGAAACGAACCATGGGTGTTAACCTCTCCGGCCGTAGCTTCCTCAAGCTCCTCGACCTCACCACTGAGGAGATCGAGTACCTGCTCAAGCTCTCCAAGAACTTCAAGGACATGAAGCGCGCTGGCGTTCCGCACCGCTATCTCGAGGGCAAGAACATCGTTCTGCTCTTCCAGAAGACCTCCACTCGTACCCGCTGCGCCTTCGAGGTCGGCGGCATGGATCTGGGCATGGGCGTCACCTACCTCGATCCGGGTTCGTCGCAGATGGGCAAGAAGGAGTCCATCGAGGACACCGCCCGCGTTCTCGGCCGCATGTATGACGGCATCGAGTTCCGTGGTTTTGCCCAGGACGACGTCGAGGAGCTCGCCGCTAAGTCCGGCGTGCCCGTGTGGAACGGCCTGACCACTGAGTGGCATCCCACCCAGATGCTCGCCGACATCCTGACCGTCCAGGAGAACTTCAACTACGACATCAAGGGCAAGACCCTCGTCTTCATGGGCGACTGCAAGAACAACGTTGCTCGCTCCCTCATGGTTGTCTGCTCCAAGCTCGGCATGAATTTCGTGGCCTGTGGCCCCGAGGAGTGCATGCCCGCTGACGACGTCATCGAGGCCTGCAAGCCCATCGCCGAGGCTAACGACTGCACCATCAAGCTGACCACCGACGTCAAGGACGGCGTCACCGGTGCCGACGTTATCTACACCGACGTGTGGGTCTCCATGGGCGAGCCTGACGAGGTCTGGGCCGAGCGCATCGCTCAGCTCACCCCGTATCGTGTCACCTCCGAGGTCATGGCTATGGCCAACCCGGGTGCCATCTTCCTGCACTGCCTGCCCAGCTTCCACGACACCAACACCACGATTGGCGCCGAGAAGTGCGAGCAGTTCGGCATTACCGAGCAGGAGGTCACCGACGAGGTCTTCGAGAGCCCCGCTTCCAAGGTTTTCGACGAGGCCGAGAACCGCATGCACACCATCAAGGCTGTCATGTACGCAACGCTCAAGTAAGAGCCTTTAAGCATTTCGCTCGGGGTGTATTGCTGCACACCCCGAGCGGTTTGTCTGGTAAATATCTTGCGTCGGGCGGTGGGCACGGCACGGAAGATCCGCTTCGCGCGAGAAAGTTAAATGATTTATGAAGGGGGGATGAGAACTATGACTGAGACCGCTAAGAAAAAGCGCGGTATGCCTTCATCGTTCACCATTCTTCTAGCTCTGCTGGCAATTGTTGCAGTGATTACCGTTATCGTCTCCGGCACGTCCGGCGGCGCTGTTACTGCAGCCCGCCTGAGCGATTTCTGCACCGCCCCGATTCTGGGCTTCGCTGACGCTCTGCCCGTCTGCCTCTTCGTTATGATCTTGGGCGGCTTCCTCGGTATGATGACCGAGACCGGCGCCCTGGACAACGGCATTGCCGTTCTGGTGCAGAAGCTTAAGGGCAACGAGATCATGCTCGTTCCTGTCCTTATGCTCATCTTCTCCCTCGGTGGTACCACCTATGGTATGTGCGAGGAGACCGTTCCCTTCTACGCCCTGCTCGCCGCTACCATGATGGCTGCCGGCTTCGACCCCATGGTCGGCGCCGCTACCGTCCTGCTCGGCGCTGGCTGCGGCTGCCTGGGCTCCACGGTTAACCCGTTCGCCGTCGGCGCTGCCGTCGACGCTCTGACCGGCGTTGGCATTGAGGTCAACCAGTCCATCATCATCGGCCTCGGTGCCGTCCTGTGGATTGTTACCACGGCCATTTCCATCTTCTTCGTCATGGGCTATGCCAAGAAGGTCAAGGCTGACAAGGGTTCCACCATCCTGTCGATGCAGGAGCTCAAGGACGCCGAAGAGGCTCACGGCAAGGCTGCTTCCGAGGTTAACAAGGAGGTCAAGCTCACCGGTCGTCAGAAGGGTGTTCTGATCGCCTTTGCCTTCACCTTCGTCGTCATGATCGTCGGCTTCATTCCGCTGGCCGACCTCAACGAGGGCGTTGCAAACTTCTTTGACGCTGGCGCTGTCTACGATGCCGACGGTAACACCGTCGTCCAGGGCTGGTCTGCCCTGATCACCGGCCTGCCCATTGGCCAGTGGTACTTCGACGAGGCTTCCACCTGGTTCTTCCTCATGGCTATCCTGATCGGTATCATCGGTGGCCTGTCCGAGAAGCAGATCGTTAACACCTTCATCACCGGCGCTGCCGACATGATGTCCGTTGTTCTCGTCATCGCCCTCGCCCGTGGCATCTCCGTCCTCATGGCCAACACCGGTCTCGACGTCTACGTCCTCGACGCTGCCGCCAGTGCCCTGGCTGGTCTGTCCGGCGTGATCTTCGCTCCCATGAGCTTCCTGGTCTACTTCGGCCTGTCCTTCCTGATCCCGTCGACCTCTGGTATGGCTACCGTCTCCATGCCCATCATGGGACCGCTGGCTGTTAAGCTCGGCTTCTCGCCCGAGGTCATGGTCATGATCTTCTCCGCCGCCATCGGTGTCGTGAACCTGTTCACCCCGACCTCCGGTGCCATCATGGGCGGTCTCGCCCTGGCCAAGATCGAGTGGACGACCTGGCTCAAGTTTGCCCTTAAGCTCATCGTCGTTCTCTCCGTCGTCTGCGCCATCATCCTGACCGTCGCCTGCGTGTTGATCTAAGTACCCAACGGGTGCCCCACGGAAACCTTGACGATCCTGTAGAGGATCACTTGGTCATCGTCTGTCCGGTGGGGTCAACCCACCGGTAGACTCCTACCTTTAGCCCCCTCCCGTTCCGTGCGCGGGAGGGGGCGCTCTTATGTTGCGCGGTTCTACGAACCGCGCAACCAGTTGACGCTGCGCGCCGCCCAGAACGACAATTTGTCATTCAAAAGGCAAGGCATGACCAGAAGGTCTATGCCTTGCCTTTTTCATGCCAACTTGTACGTTCTGGACGGCGCTCGCTGACTTATGCTCAACCTGCGATGTTGCCATTGTTGGTGCAGGGGAAGTGCGTTTGGGGCAGCTAATTTGGGACGGGGCTTTTTTGACTACCCCCACATAAAGGGTAGTCAAAAACTGTCTCTTATACACATCT
>NZ_JBQKFW010000008.1:0-106252 GCF_052119145.1 Collinsella sp. LCP19S3_H3 | reverse complement strand
ATTGAGAGGCAAGGCCCTGCGCCCGGCCCCTCGGTTCCCGCTTACGAGAGCGACGTTCTCAGCAACTCGTTGAAGAGCTTCGGGTTACCCTTGCCGCGACTCGCCTTCATGCACTGGCCCACCAAAAAGCCGATGACCTTCTGGTTGCCGTCACGATACTGCTGTGCCTGCTCGGCACAGTTTGCCAGCACCTCGTCCACAATCGGCTGCAGCGCGCCGGCATCGCTCACCTGACGCATACCGCGCTCGTCGACGATCTTGTTGGGGTCGTCGCCGGTCTGGGCCATGGCCTCAAAGACTTCGTGAGCCTGGTTGGAGCTGATGGCATCGGTCGCCAGCAGCTTGGCAAGCGCTGCCACCTGAGCCGGCGCGATGCCGGACTCGGCGAGCGACACGCCCGCGCCCTTAAGGTAGGCGATTATCTCGTTCACCAGCAAGTTTGCAACCGTCTGGGCCTCCTTGCCAGCCATACCGGCAGCGGCGGCCTCAAAGAACTCGGCAAACTCCGGGTCGCCGGCGATTTGCTCGGCATCGGCCGCCTTAATGCCAAAATCGGCCTCAAAACGGGCGCGCTTGGCATCGGGCAGCTCGGGAATCTCACCTCGGCAGCGATCGATGAACTCGTCGTCCAGATCGAACGGCGCCAAGTCGGGGTCGGGGAACAGACGATAGTCGTCGGCCGTCTCCTTCACACGCATGACCACGGTGCGCTTGCGGCTGGGCTCCCAGTGGCGGGTCTCCTGATAGATAATGCCGCCCTCCTCGAGCACCTCGGCCTGGCGGCAAATCTCGTAGGCAAGGCCGTCGTGCAGGCTCTTAAACGAGTTGAGGTTCTTAAGCTCGGTTTTGGTACCCAGCTTGGTCTCGCCGCGACGGCGCAGCGACACGTTGCCGTCGCAGCGCATAGAACCCTTCTCCATGGAGCAGTCCGAAATGCCCAGCGTCACAAAGATGCGACGGAGCTTTTCCATAAACAGGCGAGCCTCCTCAGGCGTACGCAAGTCGGGCTCGGTGACGAGCTCAATCAAAGGCGTGCCGCAGCGGTTGTAGTCGACGAGCGACTCGGCAGCGGCGGTAATGCGGCCCTCGGCACCGCCCACGTGCACCATCTTGGCAGCGTCCTCCTCCATGTGGATGCGCAGAATGCGGATGGGCACCGTGTAGGAACCGTCCTCGCGACGCTCGGGCATCTGCAGGTTGGACGCGTCATAGCTGGCCAGATGGCCGGCGCGCTGATTGCCCTCGCGCATGGTCGACGTCATGGACGTGGACAGGCCCTCGGCGTTGGCCGAGGCGCTCGCCAGGCTCTGGGCCTCGGCCTCGCCAAACGCGCAATCGGGGAGCTCTGCAGCGCCGCGACCAGTCACGTCCAGGTCCAGGTGACCGTACATGGCAAAGGCGACCGGACCCTGCGTTGTCTGGAAGTTCTTGGCCATATCGGGATAGAAGTAGTGCTTGCGGTAGAACATCGAGTGGCGCTGGATCTCGCAGTTGGTGGCGAGGCCGGCCTTAACGATGCTCTCGATGGCGCGCTTGTTGGGCACCGGCAGGGCGCCGGGCAGGCCCAAGCACACCGGACACACGTTGGCGTTGGGCTCGTCATCGTGGCTGAGCTTGCAGTTGCAGAACATCTTGGTATCGAGTGCGGTGAGCTCGGTATGAATCTCCAGGCCGATCACGGCCTCCCAATCCTGCAGGACCTCGGAAAGCTCCTTCATTACAGCTCGCCTCCCTTCCCGGCAAAATCGGGTGCGACGGAAAGCGCGGGCGCACCCGTGGCGGCATCGGCAAAGCCGCGCTCCAGGGCGCGGGCAAACGTGAGCAGCTGACGGTCCTTAAACGCCGGACCCACCAGCTGGGCAGAAACGGGCAGCTGAGTATCCTCGCCCAAGCCCAGCGGCACCGAGATACCACCGTTGCCGCAAATGTTGAGCGAGATGGTGTACAGGTCGGAGAGGTACATCTGCGTGGGGTCGCTGATCTCGCCAAACTTAAAGGCCGTGCGCGGCGAGGCGGGCATGAGGATGGTGTCCACCTTGGCATACGCGGTGTCGTAATCCTGCGTGATGAGCGTGCGGGCCTTTTGCGCAGCGTAGTAATACTTGTCGTACACGCCCGAGCTCAGCAGGTAGGCGCCGAGCATCTGACGGCGCTTGGCCTCGGCGCCAAAGCCGTGGGCGCGCGACAGCGAGCTCTGGTCGGACAGGTTGGCGCAGCCCTCCTCCTGATAGCCGTAGCGAATACCATCGAAGCGGGCCAGGTTGGAGAACGCCTCGGCCGGGCCGATGACGTAGTAGGCGGCGATGGCGGCATCCAGGTGCGGCAGGTCGACCTCGACCAGCTCGGCGCCCTGGTTCTGCAGCTCCTGGGCGGCGCGCTGAACAGCGGCCTTGACCTCGCACGTCAGGCCCTCGGCCTCCATAAACGCGGGGATGATACCCACGCGCTTACCCTCGATGCTGTCGTTGAGATGCTCGGTAAAATCGACGGCGCAATCCTGGCTGGTGCAGTCGTAGGGATCGTGGCCCGCGCCGGTAAGCGCGTTCATGGCCAGCGCGACATCCTCGACCGTGCGGCCGAAGGGGCCCACCTGGTCGAGCGACGAGCCAAAGGCGACCACGCCGTAACGGCTCACGGCGCCATATGTGGGCTTAAAGCCCACCACGCCGCACAGCGACGCCGGCTGGCGAATGGAGCCGCCGGTGTCCGAGCCCAGCGAGAGCGCGACCTCGCCCGCGGCGACGGCGGCAGCGGAGCCGCCCGAGGAGCCGCCGGGCACGCGCTCGGTATCCCAGGGGTTGTTGGTGCGGTGGAACGCCGAGCTCTCGGTGGAGCTGCCAAAGGCAAACTCGTCCATGTTGGCCTTGCCCATGGGCAGGCAGCCGGCATCGAGCATGCGCTGGACGCAGGTGGCGGTATAGACGCTCTGGTAGTTCTCGAGCATGCGGGAAGCGCAGGTGGTGCGCGTGCCCACAAGGTTCATGTTGTCCTTGATGGCCAGCGGCACGCCCGCGAGCGGGGGCAGCGGCTTGCCCGCGGCACGATCGGCATCCACGCGCGCGGCGGCCTCGAGCGCAAGCTCGGGCGCCACCTGCAGGAATGCCTGGACCCCGCCCTCGCGCGCCTCGATGGCGGCAAGGGAGGCCTGGGCCACCTCGGTAGCGGTAAAGTCGCCAGCGGCAACGCCCGTGGCAATCTGGACAGCGGTAAGGGAATCGAAGCTCTGCGCCATTACTCGCTCTCCCCCTCTCCCAAAATGGACGGCACGCGGAAGTAGCGGTCGCGCGCGCTGCCGGCGTTTTCGAGCACGACGTCGAGCGGCAGGTCGCGCTCGGGCTCGCGCAGGTCATCGCCCATCACGTTGGACAGGCTTCCGATGGGATGGAACGTGGGCTCCACGTCGGGCAAGTCATATTGCAAGACGGGCTCGAGCATCTGGACGGCATCGTTCATGTAGGACGTCATCTGGGCGAGCTCGTCATCGGTCAGTGCGATCTTTGCGTACTCGGCGATACCGCGCACGTCTTTCTCGCTGAGTGCCATAGGCGCTCCCTTCCGCATAACAGTTAAACCGCTCTAGTATACAAGGCAACGCCGGCTTGGAGCAGGCGCTTTACCCAAATGCAGCGAAAACGTAACGAGGGCGGCGGTTGGCAGGCGGCGGGCCGGCGGTTCTGCAGCGAAACCGCACCGTCCATAGCGAAAACCGCCACAAAGGTGCCTGGCCCCTTTGTGGTGGCCGGACCCGCAGGATGGCATGACCCGGGGCGCAAACCGTCACAACATTCGATATTTTTTCGGCAAAATCGCGATTTTCATCGAATGTTGTGATGGTTTTTACTGCTTTGCGGCACGATCCAAATGCCGGCGTCCAAACAGCAGCAGTGCCGCGGGAACCGCCGTCACGACCATACCCGCCCCGATGAGCGTCTGCTGCACGCCAAACGTCGCCGCCAGCCACGGGGCAATCGCCAGCGGCGCCACGCCGGCGAACATGTTGCCAAAGCCCATGACCGAGTTGACGCGACCGAGCTGTTCGAGCGGGGCCGTCGTTTGCACGATCGTGTTGTGGAGCGGGTTGACGATGCCCCAGGCCACGCCCAGGGCAATCTGGCCGACAAGGGCTACGCCCACGTACGGCGTTCCCACGTAGAGCAGGCTTCCCAGGCCCACGGACAGAAGCGCCACAAGCAGCGTCTTAAGGTTGACCAGGTGCGGCGGCAAGCGGAGCGCGACCACGGCGCCCAGCACCGCGCCCACGCCGCAGGCAGACGAGAGCCAGCCCATCCACTCGACACCGACGTGCAGGACATCGCGGTAGAAGAACGACTCCAGCGGATCGAAGGCGCCATAGCCAAAGTTCGAAAGGAAAATAATGCAGAACAGCAGGGCGAGGACGCTGTTGGTAAAGACTGTCTTGATGCTGGTCACGAAGGTGGCGCGGGTGGATTTATTGGAGTCGGAGCTTTGATTGGCAGTACTTGCCGTTGTGCTGCTATCCGCGGGAGCACTTTCGCGCGCGGCGACGCGACCTGCTTGCGGCCTAAAGCCCCAACCGGCGACGAGCGCCAGTACGGTAAAGATCATCATGAGCAAAAACACCGCGTGTGACGATGCAGCCGCCGCGACAAAGCCGCCCAGTGTGGGGCCGACGATAATGCTCACGTTGGAGAGCATAGCGATGGCGGAGTTGATGTCTTTGAGCTCGACGGGGTCGTCGGTGAGATACGCCGGATAGGACGTGGCGACGGGTTGGGCGAATCCTATCACAAAGCCCAGGAGCACCGCGCCGGCAAGGACTGTTCCGGTCGCGCTGCCAAAGGCGATAATCGCCGCGCCGGTTGCCAACGTGCCGAAGATACTCGCCCGGAAATGCCGGCACGGACCCCAAGCGTCAAGCGCCGCTCCACCCGCAAAGGATCCCAGCATCACGAAGACGTTCATAAACAGGACGGCCAGCGATGTCGCAACGACCGAAGCGCCGTCCGCATAGGTGAGTGTTCCGATAACACCGATAAAGTAGCTGGTCTGAAAGCCGGTATTTATGAGGAAGCGCATTGCCACCAGGTGCTTAGCCTGCGCGGACAACGAAGGGTGAGGTTTTGAGAGAAGAGATACGAGCACGGAGACTCCTCGTTTCATACGAATACGGGCGGTGGACATTCGTCGCCGTCTGTCAAATCAATCTATCCGCATGAAACATTAAGGACGCATCAGGACCCTTCTCTCCGTTTTTCGCCCGTCATGAACTACTTGGTAGATTGTAAGGCATGTCACAAAAATCTACCAAAGCAAAAACCACCACAAAGATGCCTGGACCCTCTGTGGTGGAAATGACGTTTGCCCAGATAAAACCTGCCAAAATGAACCTGTCCCTTTTTGGCAGGTTTTAGGCCAGATGGTCTTGGATAAGGTCGCAGATGGCGCGGGCGTCGTTGATGTTGATGGCTCGGGTCGCAAAGCCTGCGTCGAAGGCCTGACGTGCCAGGGCTTCGTTGCAGGCAAGGGCCAGCGTGCGACCGTCGACCAGGTCGAGCGAGCTCTTGCCACGCAGACGGTCGACACCGGAGCGCGCGACCACGATGTTGTCGAAGCCCTCGGTCTTGTAGCCCTCGATGATCACCACGTCGACATCGTTGTAACGCGACAGCAGCTCGCGCGCGGGCATCTCGTCCCCCTCGCGCGTGTCGGCGTACTCCGCCCAGCGCGTGGCGCAGATGAGGCCCACGTGCTTGGATCCGGCCTGGTGATGGCGCCAGGTATCCTTAGCGGGCACGTCGATATCAAAGCCGTGGTGCCCGTGATGCTTGAGCGATCCCACGCACAGGCCGCGGCGGGTGAGCTCGGCGATAACCTTCTCGACGAGCGTGGTCTTGCCCGAGTTTTGGTAGCCGATAAACGCGATCGCGGGGACGGCCGGTGTCGGAGCTACGGGCGCGACGGCGACGGGTGCGCTCGCGGGTGCGGCACCGTCAGTGGCCACGGCCTCAACAGCAGCAGCCTGACGCTCTGCGCGGTCCCACACGCCCGAGCGGCCGCCCTCCTTGTGCAACAGGCGCACGTCGACGATCTCCATGCCGCGATCAACCGCCTTGCACATGTCATAGATCGTTAGGCACGCGGCACTCGCGCCGGTCAGGGCCTCCATCTCGATACCCGTCTTGCCCGTCACGCCGGCCGTAACCAGTACGTGAAAGCCAACCTGCCCGTCCGCGCGCGCCGGTGCCCAGCCCTCGGGCACGTCCTCGGCCGGCGTCCCCGCCGGAGCGATGGGCGCAATGTCGCATTTGCTCTTGGTAATGAGCAACGGATGGCACATGGGAATGATGTCGCTCGTGCGTTTGATGGCCATGATGCCCGCCACGCGCGCGCAGGCAAGCACGTCGCCCTTTTTGGCGCGGTCCTGCAGCACCATGGCCTGTGTCTCGGGATGCATGAGGATGGTGCCCTCGGCGATGGCGATGCGATGGGTCTCGGCCTTGTCGGACACATCGACCATGCGCACCTCGCCCTTGGCGTCCACGTGCGTCAGCTCGTTGCGACGTGCGTCACGGGCGGGTTCGGTGGCCGCGCTGGAAGTCGGCTGCGCGGACGCGTCGGCGTTGCCAGCATTCGCCGCGGCAGTGACTTTGTGGGCAGACATCGCGGCCCTGCGAGCGGCCTTGGTGGCGTCGGCGTACCTGCTCTTGGCCATATGATCATCCTCCGATTTGGGACATAAATCGTTGCGTGCCCTCAATTATCGCGTGTTCCTGCGGTTTGTGGACCACGGCATCGCGCCAAATCGAAAGTACCTGCATATCATCACCACGGCGCAGGGCGTCGCGCACCGAATACTCGGCATCGCTAAACAGGCACGGACGCACGTTGCCATCGGCCGTCAGGCGCAGACGGTTGCAATTCTCACAAAAATGGTTGGACATGGCGCTAATGAAGCCAACCGTTCCCGCCGCGCCCGGAAAGCGCCAATAGCGCGCAGGGCCCGCGCCGGCAGGAGCGTCGTTGATGTCGAGCGGCTCGAGCTCGCCCAGTCCCGTCGCGGTGGCCCCGGCATTGATGCGCGCCCGCAGCTCGTCACTCGGCACGGTATCGCTCGCGTCCCACAGCTCGGGATTGAGCGCGGGCGCATGCGGGTCCACAGCGCAATGCGAGCTCGTGTGCTCGTCGCCGATGGGCATATATTCGATAAAGCGCAGGTGGATGGGACGGTCGAGCGTGAGCCGCGCGAGGGCCGCCACATCCTGGTTGAGCCGGCGCACAACAACGCAGTTGACCTTAACGGGCTCAAAGCCCCAAGCCAGCGCCGCGTCGATGCCGGCCATGGTCTGCTCGAGCCGACCCAGGCGCGTGATCTTTCCAAAGAGCGTAGGGTCGAGCGTGTCGAGCGAGATGTTGACGCGGTTAAGCCCGGCATCTTTGAGCTGCGGCGCCAGCTTGGGCAGCAGGGCGCCGTTGGTGGTGAGCGAGATGTCCTCGATCTGAGGGATCGCGCGGATGTCGCGAATAAGCGGAATAATACGGCGGCTGACCAGCGGCTCGCCGCCCGTCAGGCGCACGCGGCGAATGCCCTCCCCCGCCACCAAGCGCACAAAGCGGGCAATTTCCTCGGCGCTGAGTAACTCGTCGTGTGCACGGGGCGCCACGCCATCGGCCGGCATGCAATAGATGCAGCGGAAATTGCACTTGTCGGTAACGGCGATGCGCAGGTAGTTGATATCGCGGCCAAAACCGTCATGCTGCACGTGCCCGTCCACGCAGCCCTCCCCTCACGCGGCGTTTTATTCTTCGGAAAACATAATACCCCACGAGAGAATCATGCCGACACCCGTACGACAGGACAGGTCGCTTCGAACAAGACCGGCTTTCCAAGCCCATCCTCAACACACAAACCTTGACTCTACAATCGTTGTAGGGTTTTCACTACACTGGTACGGAAACAGACCCAGCCAGAAAGCCCCACCTATGGAACACGACCTCACACGCGGCAATGTCCTTAAGACCATCGCGGTCTTTGCCCTGCCTTATATGCTCTCGTACTTTTTGCAGATGCTCTACGGCATGGCCGACCTGTACATGATGGGGCAGTTTAGCGGTGCCGCCGGCATCACCGCCGTGGGCAATGGCGCGCAGACGCTCTATATCATTACCGTGACGCTCGTGGGTCTGGCCATGGGAACGACGGTTATCGTCGGCCACGCCGTGGGCTCGCGCCGCTTCGATCGCGCCGAAACCGTCATCGGCAACACTATCACGCTGTTTATGGGTGTCTCGGTCGTGCTGGCAGCCATCCTGCTCGCACTGTGCCCGCAGATCGTGGCACTTATTGGGACGCCAGCCGAGGCAGTCGAAGGAACCGCCGCCTACCTGCGCATCTGCTTTGTCGGCATTCCGTTTATCGCCGCATACAACATCCTCTCGGCCATCTTTCGCGGGCTGGGCGATTCGCGCTCGCCCATGTACGTGATCGGCGTGGCGTGCATCATCAACATCGCGCTCGATTTTCTGTTTATCGGCCACTTGGGGCTCGGCCCCGTGGGTGCGGCACTCGGCACGGTAACCGCCCAGACGGCAAGCGTTGCCCTCGCGCTCGTGTGGCTTAAGAGCCGCCGTACGAACATCCACGTTAAGCGTAGCGACCTGCGTCCCCAGCCCGAGGTGCTCGGCAGCATCCTTAAGATCGGCGTGCCCGTGGCCGTGCAGGACGGCTGCATCCAGGTGGCGTTTATGTTTATCACCGTCATCGCCAACCACCGAGGGCTCATCGACGCCGCCGCCGTGGGCCTGGTCGAAAAGATGATCAGCTTTTTGTTCATTGTTCCGAGCTCCATGGGTGCCACCGTCAGTGCACTCACGGCGCAAAACGCCGGCGCGGGCAAGGGCGACCGCGCGCGTCAGGTGCTCAAAGACGCCATGACCATCTCGGTGGTGTACGGCTGCCTGATCACGGTGCTGATGTGGCTGGTGGCGCCGGCGTTTATTGGCTTTTTTGCCAAGGACGCTGCAGTAGTCGCTGCCGGCACCGGCTATATGCGCAGCTATATTTTCGACGCGATTTTTGCCGGCATCCACATTTGTTTTAGCGGCTTTTTCGCTGCATATGGCAAGAGCTACATCGGCTTTGCGCACAACGTGCTGGCCGTGGCACTCATTCGCGTGCCGGGCGCGTGGCTGCTGTCGAACGCCTATTCCGACACGCTGTTTCCCATGGGCATCGCCTCGCCGTGCGGGTCGATTCTGTCGGCAGTCATCTGTGTTGTCGCGTTTACCGTGCTCAACCGGCGCGGGGCTTTTGACAAGTTAGCAGCGTAGCGGGGCAACGCGAAATCGCCCTCATTGACGACATCATCAGCGACGACCCCGCGACCTACGTGACGCAGATCACGATGCCGGTTTCCCCAACAAAGTAAGAACCGCCCGGAAGGCATCGCGCTTTCAGGCGGTTCTTCAATTTGACTATTGATGCCTTAAGCCTGGGGCACCTCACCGGTAGCCAAGATATGCTCGAGTGCGTCCTCGTCCAGCACGGGTACGCCCAGCTGCTCGGCCTTGGTAAGCTTGGAACCCGCTTTGGGACCGGCAACCAGATAGCTCGTCTTCTTTGATACGCTGCCCGAAACCTTGGCGCCGAGCACCTTGAGCGCCGCGCCCGCCTCGTCGCGCGTGCGGTTGACGAGCGTGCCGGTGAGCACGAAGGTCAGACCCGCGAGCGGCTGTGCGTCGGCGAGCTCGCCTGCCACGCCAGCGTCGGCTGCGGCTTGCGCGTGCGCGGCGCCCAAATCGACCTCGAGCGACAGGCCCGCCTGGCGCAGACGTTCCAGGACGGCAAGGTTCTCGGGCACGGCCAGGAACTGCTTGACGCTCGCCGCAATCTTGGGGCCGATGCCCTCGCACTCGGCAATATCCTCTTCGCTCGCCAAGATAAGCTTGTCAATCGACAGGAATCGCTCGGCGATGACCTCGCCCACGCTCTTGCCCACGTGACGGATGCCCAGGGCAAACAGCACGCGACCGAGCGGCTGACTCTTGGACTTGTTGAGCTCGGCGATGATTTTCTCGGCCGTCTTGAGGCCTACCGGAATGGGGTCGCCCTTCTTAACGCCCTTTTTGCTGTTGGAGCTGGCATAGGTGCGCCCCGTGTCCAGGCCTGCGATGTCATCGACCGTGAGCTGGTAGAAGTCTGCGACGTCGTGAATCAGCCCGGCGGCGATCATCTTGTCGACGATCTCGTCGCCTAGGCCATCGACGTCCATGCAGCCGCGGCTCACCCAGTGGAGCAGGCGCTCCTTGAGCTGTGCGGGACAGTCGATGGACACGCAGCGGTAAGCCACCTCGCCATCCTCGTGGACCACGGGGCTACCGCACACGGGGCAGACCTCGGGCATGTGCCAGTCAACCGAATCGGCCGGGCGCTTGTCAAGCACCGGGCCCACGACCTCGGGGATAACGTCGCCCGCCTTGTGCACGATGATGGTGTCGCCCTCGCGCACGTTTTTGCGACGGATCTCGTCGATATTGTGCAGCGTGGCGCGCGCGATGGTGGAGCCGGCAACCGTCACCGGGTCGAACTCGGCGACCGGCGTGAGCACACCGGTGCGGCCCACCTGGATGCGAATTTCGCGCAGGATGGTCTGCTTTTCCTCGGGCGGAAACTTAAAGGCAATGGCCCAGCGTGGTGCGCGAGCGGTAAAGCCCAGGTCGAGCTGCTGCTGGAAGCTGTCAACCTTTACGACCACGCCGTCGATGTCGTAATCCAGGTCGCCGCGGTGCTCGAGCGTCTGGGCACAGAACTCGTGGACCTCGGCCGGCGTGGCACAACGAGCCACGTTAGGGTTGACGCTAAAGCCGGCGCTACGCAACCAGTCTAGAAACTCGCGCTGGCTGTGGACGTGCAGCGGATCGGTATCGGCGATGGCATAGATAAAGGTGGCCAGGTCGCGGCGCGCCGTGACCTTGGGATCCTTCTGACGCAAGGATCCGGCAGCGGCGTTGCGCGGGTTGGCGAAGGGGTCGCGGCCCTCGGCATCGGCCTCTTCATTCAGGCGAACAAAGCTGCCCTTGGGCATATAGACCTCGCCGCGTACCTCGATGGTGCGCTCGCGGTCGGCGCCCATGTGAGCGAGCGCCGGCTCGGACAGGTGCATGGGCACATCCTTGATGGTACGGACATTGAGCGACACGTCCTCGCCCGTGGTGCCGTCGCCGCGCGTGGCGGCGCGCACAAAGGTGCCGTTTTGGTAGGTAAGCGCGACGCCCAGACCGTCGATCTTGAGCTCACAGGTATAGGTGACGCTACCGGCGCCGAGCGCATCCTCGGTGCGCTGGAGCCAAGCGTCGAGCTCGTCCAGATCCATGGCATCGTCCATGGAATACATGCGCGCCATGTGCTTGACCGGCGTAAACTGCTCGCTCACGTAGCCGCCCACGCGCTGGGTATAGCTGTCGGGCGTCACCAGGTCGGGGTAGGTAGCCTCGATTTCCTGCAGCTCAACGAGCATTTTGTCAAAGGCAGCGTCCGTGATCTCGGGCGCATCGAGCATGTAGTAGCGGTAGGCGTGGTAATCGAGCTCGTGGCGCAACTCAGCCGCGCGCGCTGCCGCCTGGGCACGGGTATCGGCCGGCGCGGCGGTATCCGTGCTCGCTGGCGTTTCGGTATCGATGTCCACGCCGTCACCAAACAGGCTCGATTGCTCCATAGCGGCACTCCTTCGCTCGATTTCAAACGGATACAAGAGTACCACCGGTCGCGATGGGGCCGAATAGCAGTCTCAAACCGCACCGAATCGGCAGCCGCCAGACCGGGGTTGGACAGTTAGTTCAGATTTGTATAATTACGCGCGCCGAATCGAGCTGAAATATCGGCTTTTCGCCCCAATCAATCGTTCTGGACGGCAAATTAGGTTTGCTTCCGTCTTCGAGACACCCATCTCGGCCCATCTTTCATTTCAAAACCGCTCAAAACACGCCTCAGACCGCACCCGTTTTATACAAATCTGAACTAACTGTCCAAGCCGTTCCGAACCATGCCCTTGCCATTTCTAAATGATCCGTTTTCCTCCGTCCCCAACGGATCAATAAGAGAAGAGGGGCTGTCCCGCGCTGGCGGAACAGCCCCTCTGGCTTCGATATGTGCGATACAGCTCGTTAGAAACCCTGACCGTAGCCTTGCCCCTGACCCTGTTGGCCCAGCAGTTCTTCCAGGTACTGGCGCAGTTGCTCGTCGGTAATGCCGCCGTTGCCGGTGTCGGTCGCGCTGTCGTTCTGCTGCTGGTTCTGCAGCTCCTCATCAGAACCCAGCTCGACCGTGACCTTCTTCTCTTCCTTGCCGCGCACGAGCGTGATCTCGACCTTCTCGCCCACCTCGTGGCTGCGCAGCGCGATAATCAGGCCATCGGCGCTCGTAATCTCATCGTCACCCAGCTTGGTGATGACATCGCCCTCTTGGATGCCAGCCTTGGCGGCAGGACCGTCCTCGACGACACTTGCCACATACGCGCCGCTATCGGTGCCGAGATTGTTAGTGCGGGCGTTGAGCGCGTTGACGCTCGAAAGCGTGGCGCCCAGGTACGGGTGAACCGGCGTCTTGCCGTCGATGATCTGGTCGGCGATGTTCTTGGCATAGTTGACCGGAATGGCAAAGCCCACGCCCGAGCTGGAGCCCGAGTAGCTCTCGATAAGAGAGTTAATACCCACGAGTTCGCCATTGTCGTTAACGAGCGCGCCGCCGGAGTTGCCCGGGTTGATGGCGGCATCGGTCTGGATCATGTTGGCGTAGATGGTGTTGCCGCTGGTAGAACTCATGGCCGTGGAGCGATAGAGCGCCGACACAATGCCCGTGGAGACAGATTGCTCGTTGCCGAACGGCGAGCCGATCGCCATGACCCACTCGCCCACGTTGAGCTTGGAGGAATCACCAATCTCGATCGGCGTGAGCTTGGAGGCATCAGCATCCTTGAGCTTGATGACGGCCAGGTCGCTCGAGGCGTCGTTGCCCACGAACTCGGCCTCGTAGGTGGTACCGTCGTCCATGGTAACCACGTACTGGTCATAGCCATCGACCACATGGTTGTTGGTGAGGATGTGGCCCTCGGTATCGAGCACCACGCCCGAACCGACGCTGCCCGAACCATCCGACTCGTCGGCAGACTGCGAAAGCGAGCCATTCTGGCTGCCGCTCGAAGTGGCGGTGATGGAAACGACGGAGGGCAGGGCCTTGGCAGAAACGGCCTCGGCAAGCGTGGTGTCCTCGGAGTCGATCGTAATCTTTTGCGTCGATGAACCCGAAGCACCCGCCGTCACGACATTCTTTCCGCCGCCAATGTTGAGCGTGCCACTCATAATGAGCGCGATGACCAGCAGGGCGCCGCAGGCGCAGCCGGCGAGCGCCGTAATAAAGATCGGCAGCTTTTTGGTCTTGGTCTTGACCACCGTGTGCTTGTTTACAACCTGCTGACCGCCCAGCGGCTGGCCGGTCTGTGTGTCGTAGGCCTGTACGTAGGGAATGTTGCCGTCGGCAGGCGTCGACTCCACCTGCACGCGCGGCTGCTGCTGGGTCTCGCCGGCGTTGCCCGCATCCTGGGGACGCTGGGAATCGTTCTCGCTCATAGCTGCGATCCTTTCGTCTAATAACCAAAGGCCCGCCAAACATGTGGCGGGCCATCATTGTTCACGTTGAGTTGTACCCCAATATGCGGGCGAACGTGTATGAGAACGCAATCTTTAAGGAATGCTTAAGTTCTGCTGCAAACTCGAAAGGGATCCACGCATGCGGCAAAACCACCACGAAGGCACCTGCCCCCTTTGCGGTGAAAAGCTAGTCCTTAAACAGATAGCCCACGCCGCGGACGGTGGTAATGTGCGCCGCGATCTGCGGGCCCACCTTAGAGCGGATGCGTCGAATGTGCACGTCGACGGTGCGCGTGCCGCCGCAGTACTCAAAACCCCACACGCGGTGCAGCAGCACCTCGCGGCTGTAGGCGCGGTTGGGGTGCGTCGCCAAAAAGCTCAGCAGCGAGTACTCCATCAGCGTCAGGTCGATGGGCTCGTCGTCGAGTGTCACCTGGTAGGTAGCCAGGTTAATCTCGAGGTTATCGATGTTGAGCACATCGTCGGCGGTGATGGTCTCCTCCTCGCCCATCAGGCGCTGCGCACGAGCCTTAAGCTCGTTGGGCGTCGCCGTGGGGCATACAAAGTCGGCATGCGCGTGATTGGGCAGGCGCAGGGTGCCGAGCGCCTCGTCGTCGACGATCACCAGCATGGGAACGCCGCCGCGGTCGTCGAGCCATTTGGCAATCTGATCGATGCGGTCGCTGCGGATGCCATCGGAATCGAGGATCAGCAGGTCAAAGTCATGCGCCGCAGTCGGCGAATCGGGGGTTGCCAGGCTCACCTCGACACCCAGGGTGGTCGTCAAGCTGCGGGCAAACTCGTGGAAGCGCGTCGTGCGCGCCATGAACAGGGCACTCTTTTCGGACATATCGACCTCCAAGGAAATGAGCTCAATCGTACTGGAACGAACCAGCGCGATTAGGAGTTCGCCAGATAATGCTTGATCTCCCACTCGGTAATCGTGGACTCAAACTTATGCCACTCGTCGCGCTTCTTTTTGAGGAAGAAGCTGTGGATGTGCTCGCCGAGGGCATCCTTCATAAACTGCGAGTCCTCAAACACGTCGAGCGCCTCTTTGAGCGAGCGCGGCAGCGGCGTATAGCCGGCCTCGACCATCTGACGGTCGGTAAGCTTGAGCGTCTCGGCCGTTGCCTCGGGCGGGAGTTCCAGCTTGCGCTCGATGCCGTCCAGACCAGCCGCCAGCGTGACGGCGTTGACCAGGTACGGATTGGCCATGGGATCGGGGCTGCGAAGCTCGATGCGCGTGGACAGCTGCTTGCCGGGCTTGTAGACCGGGATGCGGACCATGCTCGCGCGGTTGCGCAGGCCCCACGTAGCGTACTGTGGCACGGAGTCGCCGCCCGTGGTGATGCGCTTGTACGAGTTGACCGTGGGGTTGGTGATGGCGCTGATCTCGCGCGCGTGTGCCAGAATGCCGGCCATATAGTGCTTGGCGATATCGGAGAGGTGGTACTTCTCGTCGTCCTCGCCCCAAAAGACGTTGTTGCCGTCGTGGTCGAACAGCGACTGATGCAAAAACATGGCGCTGCCGTCCTCGCCCGCCAGCGGCTTGGGCATAAAGGAGGCGTGGCAACCGCTCTCGTAGGCCTGCTGCTTAATGATGAGTTTGGCCGTGGTGATGGCGTCGGACATGCTCAGGGCCTCGGCGTGACGCAAGCTAATGCCGTGCTGCGAGCGGCCGGCGGCGTGGAAGGTGTACTCCACGGGCACGGACATCTTCTCGAGCGTGAGCACCGTATTGCGACGCAGGTCGCGAGCGGCATCGCTCACCGAAAGGTCGAAGTAGCCCACGTTGTCGAGCGGCTCGGGGGTGTGCTCGTCGGGGAAGTAGTAATACTCCAGCGCGGCACCCACGTTGAGCAGGTAGCCGGCCTTCTCGGCCTTATAGAACATGCGGCGCAGGGCGTCGCGCGGGTCGCCGGCAAACGGCTTGCGATCGGGAGTGCACACATCGCAGAACACGCGGGCGACGCCGTTATGGCTCGGGCGCCACGGCAGGATCTGGAAGGTCGAGGCGTCAGGGAACGCGAGCATGTCGGCTTCCTCGGGCGTGGCAAAGCCCTCGATGGCGGAGCCGTCAAAGCCAATACCCTCCTCAAAAGCGACCTCGAGGTCTTCGGGGCTAATGGCAAAGTTCTTGAGGCGGCCGAGAATGTCGACAAACCACAGACGCACAAAGCGGATGTCACGCTGCTCTACGGAACGGAGTACGTAATCGATGTTCTGCTGGTTCATGTCGCTCCCCTTTCTTTCGGGCGGGTTTCGACTGGTCTATATCGCAGATACTATCGCAGAAAAATGTTTCCTCAGGGTTAAAGCGTATCAAGCGCCCAAAAAACGTGCGCGAACAGGCAGTTACGAACGAGCGGCTAGCGCGAGGTCGAAGCGCGGTGTTCGATGTGGCCGGGAACCTCGATGCGCTTAGGGGCGAGCTTTGCGGCATCGCCCACGGTGGTGGTAACAACGTCGATACGCTCGGAGAGGCGATCGACCACGCGCTCGGCGATGGTGAGGGTGTCCTGCGCGGCCGTGGTGACTCCACCAAAGAGCACATGGTTCCAGGGACAGTCGTCAAACGTCGCGATCTTGAGCCCCGCCGGCAGCGAGGGACCAAGCTGCGCCAGCGCCTCGGTCAGGCGCAGGAAAACCAGGCCGTTGACGGCAATGAGGCCGAGCTCTTTTCCTGCATAGCCGCGGATGGTCTTGTCCAGGCGGCCGACGCCCGTGGCGCCGCCATCGGCCAAGGTGATAACCTCGCCGGCAAGGCTGCGGCGCGAAAGCTCGTCGGTAAAGGCCTCGGCGCGCTCGCGACGGACGGGGCTGTCGTCGCTTGCTTCGGTGAGCAGGCACAGGCACTCGCTGCCAGCGGCGGTCAAGGCGTCTACCAAGCCGGCGACCAGCTCACGGTTGTTAGATGTCACCAGATCGACACCGCCGTCGGCAACGTCGCGGTCGAGCAGCACAACGGGCAGGCGTCCCGCTGCCGCGACGATCGCCTCGTCGTTACCACCGCAGGTATTGACGACCAGGCCGTCCACGCCAGCGTCGATAAGCCTGGTGAGCGACTCGGCCTCCTTGGCGGGATCGTTGCCGCTAATGGCTGTCATGAGCGAGCAGCCGCGCGCGGCGGCGCTGGCGGAAAGGCCCTCGAGCATGGCGCTGGAGAACGGGTTGGCGATGTCGGCCAAGATCACGCCGATGAGGTTGGTACGCGAGCTGCGCAGATTGCGCGCGGCGGCACGTGGGCGATAGCCGGTACGCTCGATAACCTCCGCAATACGAGCACGGGTTTCCTCGGTCATTTGCCCGGGGCGGTTATTGAGATAGCGCGAGACCGTGGCCGGGCTCACACCCGCCTCGACGGCAATGTCCTTGATTCTCATCTGCGCCATAGCGCACCCCGTTTCCCCATTGTCGGCAGTCTGAGCCATTTTAGGCATTTTTTTAAAAATCTCGGTTGCAAAACGCTGTAGGTGAACAGCATCGTTTTTGCGTCTCGAGCAGATGCGATAATGGGCTAGATAGCCGAGTCTTTGGACAGCTCAAAATAATCGGGATGTAAGGCGATAACCGGACCTTGCTCTTCGGGCATCAGGTGCAGGTGTGTCTCTGCCAGGTAGCTCGCCGCGTCGGTATCGCCCCTCTTAATGGCCTCGAGAATCCGGCGATGCTGCCGACGAATCGGCTCCCAATCTAGATCCTGCGACACCATACGCAACCAGTTGTATCGCTCAAAATGCGTATTGACGCTCTTCATCCAATCCCACAACATGTGACGGCCGGCAATCTCAAAACACGTCTCATGGAACAGGTTGTCCAGGTCAAAGAAACGACGCGTTTCGCCATGGTCGAGCGACTCGGACTCGGCAAGAATCTGATCGAGCCGATGCTTTTGCTCGGGCGTGGCGACCGAGCAGCATTTAATGAGTACGCTTCGCTCGAGTTTCTCGCGCAAGAAACAGGCGTTCTCGGCGCGCTCCATGCTGATCTTAGAGACGTAGGTGCCGCTTTTGGGACGCGTTTCCACCAGCTCCTGCTCACGCAGGCGCACAAAGGACTCGCGAATGGGCGTACGCCCGATTCCCGTCTCCTTTTCCAGACCAATCGCCGAAAGGCGCGTGCCGGGCTTGAGCTCGGCATAGATGATCTTGGAGCGCAGTGCATTGTATGCCTGATCTTGCAAGCTTTGATTATGCTGGTGCTGTTCCATAAAGCCCTCGGATAAACCCTCGGTTAGTCGAATACCACCATGCAATACTATCGCATCGACACGCCCCAGCTCCCAATCAGTCTTTTTGGGACGGGGCTCTTTTAGCTACCCTAGCCCGCAGATCGGCCCCTTGCCACAAAAGTGGCCCATCTACTACGTTAACACGGATAGCCTCGGCCATACCAAAAACCGTGAAAACAAAACCGCAGGTAGGCAGCTTGTCGATTTTCGAAAAAGCCGACTATGGTTGACCCCTGAGGCTTAAACGTAGTAGATAGGCCCTTTTCGTGGCGCAGCACTACTGCACCCCAAATTGGCACCCCGAGCCTGTTATAAGTTGCTGCGAAATACGGACGGTTGATGATCAAGGCGCGCTATGCGGGTTGCTATAGCTCGAACGTCCCACGTCCGATGCACCAAAGCGTTTGCGACAGCTTCGCGAAACGCCTCGAGAGGAATTCGATCGGTTTGGACGCGCTCCATCCCTTCGATACGCTCATAACGGTAGTAGCGTGCAAACATAGCCACCGCCCTGTCCACCTGCTCAATTGCGGATATATTTGTCGCCGCCTCGCGATCCAAGATCACATCCTCGGTATCACCAAAACGGACGCAGTCGATGCCCGGAAAATCATTCTTATCCGCCAAAATCGCCGCAGCGTTGGTATAGCCATCTTTGCCGAGCAAGCGAAGCGTGCGCATAATATCCGGCGTTAGCTCAGAAATGCCGAGATGTTCAACACACTTATGCTCGAGCGTGTGAAAACTCAAGTCCTGGCGAGCCGACGTGAGCGCGTCGAACGTTACGTTGCTGCCTTCGAGCGTCAGCCTGCCATACTCAAACCGGTCGACCTCCACCGTTGCCGAATCGTTTCGCCTGTAGGCCTTCAAGATATAAGACGAAAAACCGTTTGCGTACTGATTTATCCGAGACGCAAACGGTTTTCGTCTTGATTTGCGTACGGAATTAAGACGCATAATTTTGCTTTCGTATGGCTCAATACCGGACGCAGACTGTTTTCGTCTGTCAATACGTCTGCAATCCAAACGAAAAGAGCCCCGAGCTCGTATGAACTCGGGGCTCTTGGTGCCGCGCATCTATGAGAGGATAAATTCGATGCGTACGGGCGCTACTCCATGAAGCCGCCCTGGGATGGCGGCAACCTCGTCGTTACCCGTCTGATGGGTGTGTTCAAGGCGTCCGTTCCCCTTTTTATCGACGTAACGGGCAAAAAAACTCGTCGAGAAGACCATCCACACGCACCACGGTGCGGCCGACGCCATCGAGGCGCACAACCCCACTGCCGCTCACGATGCGATGTATCTGCACCTGGCCTACAACCGCAACATGATTGTGGAAGGCACACAGACAAAAGGCATTTAAGGCTCGGCAATGATCTTTCTTTGATAAAACGCAAGCGGCGGCCGCCCAAACACGGGACGGTCGCCGCTTGCGTTGTATCAAATGGTGCAATGGGGTCAGGTTCACATGCACCAAGTTGGTGCAAAGCAACCTGTCCCCATGCAACAAGGGGTTGACTAGAGCTCGCAGGCGACCTTGTAGCCATCGCCGATGGCGTCGCGAATGTTGCCGCACTTGTTGGCATCGCCCAGCACGTGAGTGGTAACGCCGGCTGCAGCCAGGTCGTCGGCCAGCTTGGTATTGGGACGATAGCCCATAGCAAGCACCAGCGTATCGGCACCGGCGATGGTGTGGATCTCGCCATCCTTCTCGTAGCTGATAGTGTCCTCGGTAATCTCGGTCACCTTGGCCTCGGTCAGCACGTGAACGCCCTTTGAGAGCATGCGCGTGATGAGCACCGCGCGACCGGCACCACCCTCGTTGGCGGCGAGCGTCTTGGTCATCTCGATGACGGTGACGTCGCGGTTGGCCGGCGACAGGTCGTTGACCAACGGGGCCAGGTAATCGGCCGTCTCGCAGCCAACGGTGCCGCCACCCACGATGACGATCTTCTTGCCCGGGAAAGCCTTGCCGCCCAACAGGTCGTCAGCCGTCATAACCTGCTTAAAGCCCTGCATGAAGGCCGGGGCGATAGGCTCGGCGCCATAGGCCAGGACGACCTCGTAGTCGGCGTAGTCACGCTGAATGTCCTCGGCAGTAAGCTCGGTGCCAAAGACGCACTTTACGCCGGCCTCGGCCAGGCGACGGTACTGATACTTGATCACGCGGGTGAGTTCCTGCTTTGCCGGCGGAACGGCTGCGATGCGCATCTCTCCGCCCGGCTCGTCCTGCTTATCCACGAGCACCACGTTATGACCGCGTTTGGCGGCAATGTAGGCTGCCTCCATACCCGCGGGACCGGCGCCCACAACCAGTACGTTCTTGGCCTCGGCGGCAGGCTCGTAGCCAGCCTCGTCGCGCTCCACGTCCGGGTTGACGGTGCAGGAGATGCGCTTGCCAAACATAATGCCGTTCAGGCAACGCAGGCAACCGATGCAGGGACGGATCTCGTCGGCGTTGCCAGCGGCTGCCTTGTTGCAGAACTCGGCATCGCACAGATTGGCGCGGCCCATCATACAGATGTCGGCCGCGCCGTCCTCGATCAGCTCCTCGGCGATCCAGGCCTCGTTAATGCGTCCGACGGTGGCGACGGGAATGTTGACGTGCTTTTTGATCTCGCGCGAGCAGGCGGCGTGCGAGGCCTGCTGGGTACCGGCGGCGGGAATCGCGGAGCCACGCTTGATGGTGGTGCCGCCCGACACGTGAATCATGTCGACGCCGGCCTTTTCCAGGCGACGCGAGACGTAGATCATGTCGTTGAGGGTCAGGCCGCCATCGGTGTACTCATCGCCCGAGATGCGGACGTCGATGATAAAGTCCTTGCCGCAGCGCTCGCGAATCTCGGCGATGACCTCGAGCAAGAAGCGCATGCGAGCGTCGAGCGAGCCGCCGTACTCGTCGGTACGCTTGTTGTAGAGCGGAGTCAAAAAGCCGCCGAGCATGCCGTGGGCGTGTGCCGCATGGACCTCGACGCCATCGACACCGGCCTTCTGCATACGCACGGCAGCGTCGCCAAACTGATGCGTGAGCTCGTGAATCTCATCGACCGTGATAGGGCGCGGTGCCTCGCGGGCATAGGACGGGCCCACAAAGGACGGAGCGATCAGGCGCGGCGTACCCGGAATGTTAAAGGCCATGTAGGCGGGGTGGAAGAGCTGCGGCATGATCTTGCAGCCATACTCGTGGACGGCCGCGGCGAGCTTTTCCCAGCCGGGGATAAACGTGTCGTCGTAGCAGCACATGTCACCCGGCAGATAGGTATAGGTGGGCTCAACCGTCACGACCTCGGTGATGATGAGGCCCACGCCGCCCTTGGCACGGGCACGATAATGATCGACCAAGTCGTCGGTCACATAGCCGTGATCGGCCAGGTTGGTGGACACCGGCGGCATAAAGACGCGGTTCTTGACCTCGGTCGTACCGACCTTGATCGGGCTAAAGAGCATCGGGTAGGCACAGGACTCCATACAGGGTTCCTTTCGTTTGAGCCGCTCGGCGGCAGTTGCTGATGTACCTATCGTATCAGCGACCGCCGCATTCGCACTCGCTCGCACTCCTCACCTTCAATCCCGACCCTCACAAAAAAGTTGCGGTGGAATACTGGGCAGCCGAGGCCTTTGACAGCCAAAACAGTCCGTATTTCACCGCAACTGATGGGCGGGGTGGAATTGAGGGCTCAGATTGTCAGTCATGCACTCATCCGCCACTCCCTCACCTACAGCGCGCCGTCCAGCATAAGGTTCACCTTGAGCACGTTGACCGTGGGCTCGCCGAACACGCCAAGGAAACGGCCCTTGGTGCACGCGGCGATGATGTCGCGCACCTCGTCCTCACTTTTGCCCGTGGCTTTGGCAAGGCGCGGGACCTGGTACTCGGCGGCATCCGGAGAGATCTCCGGATCGAGGCCGGACCCCGAACACGTCACCAGGTCGACGGGCACAGCGTCCATATCGGCATCGGGGTTGGCGGCGCGAATCTTCTCGACGCGCGCGTCCACAAGCTGCCGGTACTCCTCACTCGCCGGGGACAGGTTGGACGGGGCACCATACGCCATGAGCTCGCCGTCTTCGCCTTCGACAATTGACACGTTCTGGATGCGGCCCCACATGTGGTCCTCATCCTCGAAGTTCTGGCCGATCAGCTCGGAACCCACAACCTTGCCGTCGACCGTAATGAGCGATCCGTTTGCCTGGTACGGAAACGCAAGCTGCGCGACGCCGGTCACCACGAGCGTGTATCCCAGGCCGCAGACGATGGTAAACAGCGCAAACACGCCAAGTGCGCGCGATGCAATACCTTTGGACATACAAACCTCCGTCTACATCATGCCAATGCCGAACAAGGCCAGCAGCATGTCGATAATCTTGATGAATACGAACGGCGCCACGATACCGCCCAGACCCCATACCAGCAGGTTGTGGGTCAGCAGCTGGCCGGATGAAAACTCGCGGTACTTCACGCCTTTCAGGGCGGCAGGAATCAGCGCGACGATGACCAGCGCGTTGTAGATAATGGCGGACAGCACGGCAGTCAACGGGCTGGTGAGCCCCAGGATGTTGAGGGCGTCCAACCCGGGGTAGATCGGCGAGAACAGGGCCGGGATGATAGCGAAGTATTTCGCCACGTCGTTGGCGACCGAAAAGGTCGTGAGCGAGCCGCGGGTCATGAGCAGTTGCTTGCCGATACGCACGATATCGATGAGCTTGGTGGGGCTGGAGTCGAGGTCGACCATGTTGCCGGCCTCCTTGGCAGCCTGGGTTCCCGTGTTCATGGCCACGGCGACATCCGCCTGCGCCAGTGCCGGCGCGTCGTTGGTGCCGTCGCCGGTCATGGCGACCAGGTGGCCCTCACGCTGGAACGCGCGGATCTTCTCGAGCTTGCCCTCGGGCGTCGCTTCGGCCAGGAAGTCATCCACACCGGCCTCGGCGGCGATGGCGGCAGCCGTCAGCGGATTATCACCCGTCACCATGATGGTCTTGATACCCATGCGGCGCAGGTCGGCGAACTTCTCCTTAACGCCGGACTTGATGATGTCCTTAAGGTACACAACGCCCAGCACGCGGCAGTTCTTGGTCACGACCAGCGGGGTGCCGCCGGCCTTCGCAATGCGTTCGACGGCCTCGTCGCACCCCTTCGAGAACACTCCTCCGGCAGCCTCCACATAGGTGCGAACGGAATCGGCAGCGCCCTTGCGGATCTCATTGCCCTCGTAGTTCACGCCGGACATACGCGTTGCCGCGGTGAACGGGATGAACTCCATACCCTTATCCTCGAGCGTGCGACCGCGCAGACCGAACTGTTCCTTGGCGAGCACGACGATGGAACGGCCCTCGGGGGTCTCGTCGGCCAGCGAGGAAAGCTGGGCGGCATCGGCCAGCTCCGCGGGATCGACGCCGTCGACCGGGATGAACTCGGCGGCTTGGCGGTTACCCAGGGTAATGGTGCCGGTCTTGTCGAGCATGAGGATGTCGACGTCGCCGGCGGCCTCGATGGCGCGGCCGGACATGGCCAGCACGTTGGCCTCGTTCAGTCGGCTCATGCCGGCGATGCCGATGGCGGACAGAAGGGCACCGATGGTAGTGGGAGCCAGGCACACGAGCAGCGCCACGAGCGTGGTCACGGCGGTGGGGTTCGTCATACCGTTGAGCCCTGCAGAGAAACTCGAATAGCAGTACAGTGCGATCGTCACGAGGATGAAGATGACGGACAGAGCAACCAGAAAGATCTCGAGCGCGACCTCGTTGGGGGTCTTCTTGCGGGCGGCGCCCTCGACCATGGCGATCATCTTATCCAGGAAGCTCTGGCCAGGCTCGCTGGTGATTTTCACCACAATCCAATCGGAAAGCACGGTGGTGCCGCCAGTGACGGCAGAACGGTCGCCGCCGGCCTCGCGAACCACGGGTGCAGACTCGCCGGTGATGGCTGACTCATCAACCGAGGCGGCACCCTCGATGACATCGCCGTCTCCCGGAATCTGCTCACCGGCGCGCACGACCACCAGATCCCCGCGTGAGAGCTCGGTACCGGGAACGACCGTGAAGCGATCCTTATCCTCGACGGACTCGATGCGATGGGCCTCGACGTCCTTTTTCGCCGCACGCAGGGAGTCTGCCTGTGCCTTACCGCGGCCCTCGGCAAGTGCCTCGGCAAAATTTGAAAAGAGGTCGGTCAGCCAGAGAATGACGGCAATGGCGATCACATAGTACGTGGGAACGTCGGCGTCCTGTACCCCAAAAATAGAGGCGATGGCCAGAATGGAGGTCATGGCGGCCGACAGCCACACCAGGAACATGACCGGGTTTTGGACCTGGACACGGGGGTCAAGCTTGGCAAATGAATCGCGCACCGCGCGGCTCATCATGTCTTTTTGCATAGCCATAAATCTGCGACTCCTTTACGCAACCATCTGGAAGAATTCGGCAACGGGACCAAGCGCCAATGCCGGGAAGAAGCTCAGGGCGCCAATCAGCAGAACGACGAATACCAGCAGGAACACGAACATGGCATTGGTGGTGGAAAGCGTGCCCGCGCTCTCGGCAACCTTGCCCTTCCCGGCCAGCGAGCCCGCGATGGCGAGCGTGCCCACAATCGGCAGGAACCGCGCGAACAGCATCTCGATACCCAACAGCACGTTGATCCACGGGATGTTGCAGTTCATGCCTGCAAACGCCGAGCCGTTGTTGCCGCCGCATGAGGTGAAGGCATACAGCACCTCGGAGAAGCCGTGCGCGCCACCGTTGTTGAGCTGGTCGGCAAGACCGGGCACCATGCAGGCGATGGCCGAGCACACCAGAATGGCAAACGGAGTTGCCAGGCACAGGACAACTGCCCAGCGCATCTCGGTCGGCTCGATCTTCTTGCCCAGGAACTCGGGCGTGCGGCCGACCATAAGGCCGGCGATAAACACCGTGAGGATGGCGAAGCCGATCATGCCGTACAGGCCGCAGCCAACGCCGCCGAACACCACCTCGCCCAGCGCTATCTGGAGCATCTGGACAAACCCGCCGAGCGGGGTGTAGGAGTCGTGCATGGAGTTAACCGAGCCGTTGGAAGCGGCGGTGGTGTAAGCCGACCACGTGGAGGAGGTGGCGATACCGAAACGGCTCTCCTTGCCCTCCATGTTGCCGCCCGCCTGGCCATCGGTCATCTCGATGTTGACCGCGCCGCCATCTGCCAGCTGCGGCGTACCCATATGCTCGCTAACGGCGATGATGCCGGTAAAGACCACGAGCAGGATAAGCATCGCCGCGAAGATGGCCTTGCCCTGCCTGGCATTCTTGACACCGATGCCGAAGGTGAAGCAGCAGGCGACCGGAATCAGCAGCAAGCTGGTCATCTCGATGATGTTGGTGAAGGCATTGGGGTTCTCATACGGATGCGAAGAGTTCACGCCAAAGAAGCCGCCGCCGTTGGTGCCGGACTGTTTGATGGCAACCTGGCTGGCCGCAGGACCCTGAGGCAAAAACTGCTCGGTGACCACACGCGCGCCCTCGACAACCTTGCCGTCGACCTTGACCGTGTCGCCCTCGATCTGGGCGCCGTCGATAACGCTCCAGCCGCCGTCTGCATTAGGCTGGACAGCGACGGGCTCTACGAGCTCAGCCTTCTGAGCCGGCTGGAAGTTGGAAATGACGCCACCGGCAGCCAGGCAGATACCAAACACGAGGTTCAACGGGATAAGCACATACAGGACGGTGCGGGTGAGGTCGACCCAGAAGGAACCCAGACCCTGCTCCTTGACCTGACGGAAGCCGCGGATGAGCGCGAACATGACCGCGATACCGGTGCCAGCGGAAACGAAGTTCTGCACAGTGAGGCCCATGAACTGCACAAGGTAGGACTGGGTGGTCTCACCGGAGTAGGACTGCCAGTTGGTGTTGGTTACGAAGGAAGCAGCCGTATTGAACGACAGGTCCCATGACACACCCGGCAGGTGCTGGGGATTGCCTGGCAAGAAGGACTGAAGCGCCTGGAGTGCCACAAGGGCCACGAGGCCGATCCCCGAAAAGACCAACACGCTCGCCAGATAGCGCCTACACCCCATCTGCTCTGCCGCGTCGATGCGAAGCAGACGATAGACGCCACGCTCCACAGGAGCAATCACAGGCGACAGGAACGTATGCTCACCATCCATGATATGGGCCATGAACCGACCGAGCGGAACGGCCAGGATGACGAGCACGGCAAAGTACAAGATGTACTGAATCGCAGCCTCCATAGTTTACAAATCACTCCTCATCAGAATGTAGATGTAATAGATAAAGAGTCCAATGCAGACGACTCCGATGATGGGAATGAGGATGTCCATTTACCGCCCCTTTCACGCGCGGTCCGATGCCTCGGACGCCTGCCCTCGCAAGCGTCTGGGGACAGTAAACGCTTCTAGGGATTAAAGAGGCGTGAGGGCCGGGGCTCACGTCCTTAAGATGCCGTAAAGATGCAGGTAGAAAGCACTATTGCGGCTGCAGTGCGCCTATACTCGACCTCGCGAGCATACAGTGGCGTCCTCACCGCGTATGCACGCATGGACAACGCTTCAGAAAGGCTACGCTATGCAGCGCGACGCATCGGACACTCGCGTCAATCCAGACCTCATCCTCAAGGCAATTGAGAAAGACGAGGTCGCCGATGACGCTCGAACCAGCCGGGGACACCTCAAGATTTTCTTTGGCTACGCTGCTGGCGCAGGCAAAACCTATGCGATGCTTCAAGCCGCCCACGCCGCCAAGCGGCGAGGTGTCGACGTCGTCGCGGGATACATCGAGCCGCACGAACGTCCGGCAACTGCCCATCTTGCACAAGGGCTTGAGAACGTGCCCTGTAAACTCATCGAGCACAACGGCATTGCGCTCAGCGAGTTCGATCTAGATGCGGCTATCGAACGCGCCCCTCAGCTCATCCTTGTCGACGAGCTCGCCCATACGAATGCGCCGGGGTCTCGCCACGACAAACGCTATCGAGACGTCGAGGAACTTCTACATGCGGGCATCGACGTCTATACGACCGTGAACGTTCAGCATATCGAGAGCCTAAACGACATGGTTGCATCCATCACCGGCGTTGTCGTGAGCGAACGAATCCCCGACCGTATCTTCGATGATGCCGACCAGGTCGAGCTCGTCGACATAGAGCCCGAAGACCTACTTGAGCGCCTTCGCGCCGGCCTCGTCTACCGTCCCGCGCAAGCCGCCCGAGCGCAACAGCATTTTTTTACCATCGAGAACCTCACCGCACTCCGAGAAATCGCGCTGCGCCGCTGCGCCGATCGCACCGGACACCTCACAGACGCCGCACGCGTGCTGGGAAACCGTGACTACTACACCAGGGAGCGCATCTTAGTCTGTGTCTCCCCGGCGCCGACCAATCCCCGCATCGTCCGTGCCGCCGCGCGCATGGCGAAAGCGTTTCGCAGCGAGCTCGTCGCCCTGTTCGTAGAGAGCCCGCACACGCAAGCCATGAGCGATAATGAGCGCACCAAGCTTGCAGCCAATATCGCCCTAGCCGAGCAGCTCGGAGCACATATGGAAACCGTCTATGGCGACGACATCGCGTTTCAGATCTCCGAGTTCGCGCGCCTGTCGGGTATTTCGAAGATCGTCATGGGGCGCACGGGCGAGCGCAGCAGCGTCCGTCAGGCCCTCTTCGGCCGCAAATCTCTCGTAGAACAGCTCATAACATTCGCCCCGAACCTCGACATTTACATCATTCCGGACCAGTCGACTCCGCCCTCCCGGCCCAAAGGACGCCGCCGTGCACTCGCCTTGCAGCCGCCCAGCAGCCGAAACGTGCTTCGCACGCTGGCCCTCTCTCTTGTCGCCACGGCGATCGGCACGGCTTTCCGCCATCTGGGATTTGCCGATTCCAGCATCATATCCCTCTATATCCTCACGGCCCTGCTGACCGCCGTCACCACGACGGGGCGTATCTGCACGATCGTATCGAGCGTGCTCTCTGTAGTGCTTTACAACTTCTGCTTCGTCACGCCTCTGTTTTCGCTCGCCAGCTACGACCGAAGCTATCTGGTCACGTTCGGCATCATGTTCGCTACCGCTATGGTCGCCGGCGAGTTAACTGCGCGCATCGCCGACAACGCCCGTACCTCCGCCGAGAACGCATTCAAAACGCGCGTACTCCTCGAAACGAACCAGCTCTTGCAGCAAGCCCATAGCGCGGAGGAGTGCGCCCGCGTAGCCATGAACCAACTCATCAAACTGCTAAAACTCGACGTGGTCTTCTACACCGCCGAACACGGCACGCTCGGCAAAGCGCTCTATGAGTCCGCTGGCACCGAAAACCGATCCGCGTCGCTGCTCACCGACTACGAGCGCGCCGTTGCAACCTGGACCTACACCAACAACAAGCGCGCGGGCGCAAGCACGCGGACCCTGCCTGAGGCACACTGTCTCTACCTCGCGGTTCGCACCGGCGACAAGGTATTCGGTGTCATCGGCATCGCCCTGGAGGGGCGCGAGATCGAAGCCTTCGAGCATTCGATCGTCCTATCTATCGTAGGTGAATGCGCCTTGGCGCTCGAAAGCGACCGGGCGGCGCAAGAGCGCGAAGAGGCTGCGGTCTTGGCGAAAAACGAGCAGCTGCGCGCCAACCTTTTGCGCTCCATCGGCCACGATTTGAGGACACCCCTCACGGCTATATCCGGATCTGCGGCAATCCTTCGGAAGAGCGACGAGAAGCTCAGCCTCGAACAACGCTGCGATCTTGCCGATGCCATCTACGATGATTCCCTCTGGCTTATCGATACCGTGGAAAACCTCCTCGCCATCACACGCGTCGAGGACGGCACCATTCGCCTCAATTTCACATCCGAGCTCATCGACGAGGTCATCGAGGCCGCCCTCAGCCATGTCGCCCAAGCATCGCATGGACGTACCGTCACCATCGAGCACATTGACGACACCCTGCTGGTACGCATCGACGTCCATCTCATCATGCAGGTGCTTACGAATCTCATCATGAACGCCTTCAAATACACGCCCGAGGACTCGACTGTCACCATTAGCGCACGTCGCGAGGGTGAGTTCATCGTGGTGGACGTCGCAGACGATGGACCGGGTGTGGCAGACTGCGACAAGCCTCATATCTTTGAGCGTTTCTTCACCTCAAGCAATACGCGGCCCGTAGATTCGCGTCGAAGCATCGGCCTTGGGCTGTCGCTCTGCCGCTCCATCGTGGAGGCGCATGGCGGCGCCATCGAAGTTCGCGACAATCACCCCCATGGGGCCATCTTCCGTTTTACCCTGCCCGCCGAGGAGATCGAGATTCATGAATAATGCCACTAAGCCACGCATCCTCCTGGTCGAAGATGACCTGACCGTTCAAAACCTCGTTGCGACCGCGCTTGACCTCCACGGCTATGTCGTGAGCAAGGTTTGCAACGGCCAGGCCGCCATCATGGATGCGGTGTCGCACGGCCCCAGCCTCATCATGCTCGACCTCGGCCTTCCCGACATTGACGGTATCGAGGTCATCACGAAGATCCGAAGCTGGTCGGCAGTCCCCATTATCGTCATTTCGGCGCGCACCGAAGATTCCGACAAGATTGCAGCACTTGACGCAGGGGCAGACGACTACCTCACCAAGCCCTTTTCTGTGGATGAGTTGCTCGCGCGCGTCCGTGCGAATTTGAGGCGTTCCTCGATGGCGTCGAGCGAGTCGACAGAAGCGAGCACGTTTGACAACGGTCCGCTGCATATCGACTACGCCGCGGGATACGCGACGAAAGACGGACGCGAGCTCTCGCTCACCCCAACCGAGTACAAATTGCTCGTCCTTCTGGCGAAAAACGTCGACAAGGTGCTCACCCACACCTTCATCACCCGCGAGATATGGGGCACGAGCTGGGACAGCGATCTGGCGAGCCTGCGTGTGTTCATGCGCACCCTGCGCAAGAAGATCGAGGCAGACCCCTCTCACCCCAAGATGATTCAGACGCACATGGGTGTCGGGTACCGTATGCAGCGTCTCTAGCCCACCCCACAAAAAGTTGCGGTGGAATACGGAGTAGATAAGGCCTTTGACAGCCAAAACAGTCCGTATTCCACCGCAACTGATTTAACGATACCCAATAATACTCTTCAACTCGCCGTGCTCTCCCTCAAATGCGCAAAGCGCCCCGCGAACGGATGTTCGCGAGGCGCTTAGATGTCTGGGCCTTACTTAATTCCGCGGCCCAGGTCTTCGGCGATTTTGTCCACGCCCTTAAGTGCGGCACACGTCTTTTTGTTGGAGCAATGCCCCGTGCAAACGCCACCCTGAGCACAGTCGGCGCAGGTGCCCTTGCGGTAGATGCGCACGCATACCGCGACAAACGCAATACCGATAACAGCCAGAACAACAATATCGATAGGTGCCATAGCAAGCCTCCTCTAGTTAACCAGCACTTACTTTACCCTATTTTCCACCTACCAAAAAGGGACAGGTTTATTTTGGTCGGTTTTATCTGCGGAAACGCCACATCTTACTTCTGGAGCAAAGAAATCTGTCCCCCATTACGCCAAAAAGCCCGAGTGTCGCTGGGACACCCGGGCTCGTGGAAAGGGGCTAATCCTTATTCGGACTTAAGCGGAAACTGCGGCGGAAGCAGTGTTGGTCTCGTCCTCGTCGGTCCATGCATGCGCAGGGATAGGGCGAAAGATCTGGAAGAGCATCGCAACCAGCAGAACGATGGCCACAATCGTCCAGATACCAAACTGTCCCAACACAAACAGGTTGTAGAACTGGTTGATGAACAGGCCGATCACCCAAGCGAAGGCGCACTCGTAACCGATGGCAATCGCGGTCCACTTGCCGGACTCCATCTGGTTGTGGATAGTACCCATGGCGGCAAAACACGGAGCGCACAGCAGGTTGAACGCGCCAAAGGCAACGCAAGCGCCCATGGTGGGGAACATACCGGCAAACGCAGTCCACAGGCTCGGGTCGGTCTCGGCGGCGTCAGCCACGGACAGCAGCGAGCCGGCGGTGGCGACGACGTTCTCCTTAGCCACAAGGCCAGAGACAGTCAGCGCAGTTGCCTGCCAGGTGCTAAAGCCGAGCGGAGCGAAGATCCAAGCGACCAGGTTACCGAGCATGGCAAGCACGGAGTAGTCCATGAACTCCTCGGGGATGCCGCCCATCGCAGGCAGGAAGCCAAAGGAACCGTTGTAGCTTCCAAAGTTGGAGAGGAACCAAACCACGACGGTGGATGCGAAGATGACCGTGCCGGCCTTCTTGATAAAGGCCCAGCAGCGCTCCCACACGTGCAGTGCCCAAGAGCGGATCGCCGGGAAGTGGTAGGCAGGAAGCTCCATAACGAACGGCGTCGGGCGACCGGCGAAGAGCTTGGTCTTCTTGAGCATAAGGCCCGA
The DNA here is from genome assembly GCF_052119145.1 of Collinsella sp. LCP19S3_H3. Classification (NCBI taxonomy): domain Bacteria; kingdom Bacillati; phylum Actinomycetota; class Coriobacteriia; order Coriobacteriales; family Coriobacteriaceae; genus Collinsella; species Collinsella sp. LCP19S3_H3. Next base: position 75,030 of record NZ_JBQKFW010000008.1, on the reverse strand, counting down.
GGCGATGACGGCGAAGACGCCCAGGAAGTAGAAGAGCGGGCTGATCCACGCCGCGGTGGTGGAAGAATCGCCGATGATGGACCCCATGAGCAGAGCGATGATCGGCAGCTTGGCGCCACAGGGAATAAACGTGGTGGTCATGACCGTCATGCGGCGGTCCTTCTCGTTCTCGATGGTCTTGGTGGCCATGACGCCGGGGACGCCGCAGCCCGAGGACACGAGCATGGGGATAAAGGACTTACCGGACAGGCCAAAGCGGCGGAACACGCGGTCCATGATGAAGGCGACGCGGGCCATATAGCCGCAGTCCTCCAGGAAGGACAGCATCACAAAGAGCAGGAACATCTGCGGGACGAAGCCGAAGATAGCGCCCAAACCGCCGACGATGCCGTCGCAGACCAGCGAATCGACCAGGCCGCCGTCCTCGGTGCCACCCGCCACAAGGGCATCGTGCACCACGGTGGTGATACCCGGGACATAGGGGCCGTACTGCGCCGGGTCAACCGAGTCGGCATCGTCGCCCGCAGCCTCGACGGCCACGTCGTAGGCGTCGCGGCCCTGACCGAGCACATACCAACCGTCGGTACCAAAGAGCTGGTCGTTGGTGAAGTCGGTCACCGTGCCGCCTAAGGTGGAAACGGCGATGTAGTACACGCAGAACATGATGACCACAAAGATCGGCAGGCCCAGGATACGGTTGGTAACCACACGGTCGATCTTCTCGGAGGTGCTCATCTTGGCCGGAGCCTTGGTGAGGCACTCGTCGATGATGTGCGCGATGACGCCATAGCGCTCACCGGTGATGATGGACTCGGCGTCGTCATCACAGTCCTGCTCGCACTGGGCGACCAGCTCTTCCACGCGAGCGGCCTTCTCCTTGGTGAGGTTGATGAGCTTGCAGGCGTCCGCATCACGCTCAAACAGCTTGACCGCGTAGTAGCGGCGCTTGTTGGCGGGAACGCTCGCCGGAAGGTTGTTCTCGATGTGGTCCAGAACGTCCTCGATGGAGGAATCGAACTTGTGCTCCGGCACCTGGCCCTTGGAAGCAGCGGACTTCTTAACCTGCTCGAACAGCTCCTTAATACCCTTGTTCTTAAGGGCCGAAATCATCATGACCGGACAGCCGAGCTTCTTGGAGAGCTTGTCCGTGTCGATCTTGTCGCCGTTCTTCTCGACCAAGTCGGCCATGTTAAGGGCAACGACCACGGGCAGGCCGGTCTCGATAACCTGAAGCGCCAGGTACAGGTTGCGCTCGAGGTTGGTGGCGTCGACCACCTGGACGACCACATCGGGTTCGCCGCTCATGAGGTAATCGCGCGAGCATTGCTCCTCGGGGCTGTAGGGGGAAAGCGAGTAGATGCCGGGGAGGTCCGTGATGGTAACGTTCTTGTCGCTTAGGAGCTTGGCCTCCTTTTTCTCAACCGTGACGCCGGGCCAGTTGCCAACGTAGCCGTTGGCGCCGGTGATCAGGTTGAAAAGCGTGGTCTTGCCGCAGTTGGGGTTACCCGCCAGCGCGACATGGATCTGAGAATCCGCCATTCAATCCTTCTTCCTTGTGCGCCCGCGCTGCTTTCTCCGCGCGGGCTGGATGATGTGCTTCAAAGTTGCTGCATTAAGTTAGAAAAATCTAACTTAATCTGCAGAAATATACGCCGTGGGCCCTTACTGGACCTCGACGACGGCCGCCTCCTCCTTGCGGATGGAAAGCTCGTAGCCGCGCACGTTGAGCTCGACCGGATCACCGAGCGGTGCAACCTTCACGACCTTGAACGAAGTGCCCTTGATGAGCCCCAGGTCCATAAGGTGGCGGCGAAGCGCACCCTTACCGTGAAGCTTGACGATGGTAGAGCTCTCGCCCACCTTAACGTCACCCAACGTCTTCATCCTCTTACCCCCCTTTCGGTTTTTATGAAATGCTGCAGATTAACCGACGGTCATGATGTGCATGGCAACCTTGGAATCGATGCCAAAGCGTGCGCCCAGCACCGTGACGATGATATTGGCGCCACTCGAGCTCACCACGTGGATCTCGCTGCCCTCGACAAAGCCGAGGTCCTTGAGACGGTGCTTTATGTCCTCATTGCCCTTTACACGAGACACGTGCACGGTTTCGCCCGCTTTTACCATCGAAAGCGGCATGGCCGGCATCTGCGGTCCGCAAGACATGAGTGAGCTCCTAACATCGGTTCGTCCTCAACATCGACGCGATAAAAGTTAACCGCGTCTATGTTCGAAATAGCAAACTAACACGTGGTTAACTTTTTGGAAAGGGTCTCTATTCAGTTTTCGAAAAAGTTTCCCATATTAAACAAAGGCACCGCAAAGACGGTCTCTTTGCGGTGCCTTGTCATACCAATGTATGAAACAGAGGGGACTCTCCCCTTTTTACATTGTTCCGCTCAGAGTGAGAGATTTCTGATCGATGTGACGCAGGAGGCCTCATCCACGCCCGAAACACGAAAGACAACGCTCTCGCCGCACTCACCATAGAGGGCCATGAGTCCCATGATATCGCGGCCATCCGTGTGGCGATCGCCGATGCTGACCGACACGTCACTACGATGCTTGGCGATAATGTCATAGAGAAGCGCAACCGGGCGGGCATGTAGTCCCAACGGATCTTTAATCGTCTTTGTAAACTCGACCATGTCCCCTCCCGCAGCATCGCACATTTGGCCGGCCAAACCCAGCCACGTGGTAGTTATTGTAGCGTTAGATGCTTGTCGAGAGCGGGACGGAAACCACATCCCACTTCGAGTGTCAACGATGGGACACAGTTTCCGCCAGAAGGCTCAACCGGAAACTGTGCCCCATTATTTTGCCGAATTCTGGGCCGCGCTTTCCCAGAGGACCCCCTTTGGGAAAGCGCGGCCCATTCTGGACGCAGATTCCGGGACGCACTTTCCGCGACGTCCGGTCACCCTATGCCCTCGCAACGCCCGCGCATAAAAAACGAGGGAAGGCACGCGTCCTTCCCTCGTTAGAGACAATATGTAGCCGCTCGTCTACATCAAGCGCAGGCTGACGTCCTTGAGCTGGGCGCCGGAAACGGCACTCGGGGCGCCCGACATAAGGTCGGAACCGCTGGCCGTCTTGGGGAACGCCATGACGTCGCGGATGGAATCGGAGCCAGTAAGCAGCATGCACACGCGGTCCAGACCCAGAGCAAAACCGCCCATCGGGGGCGCACCAAACTTGAGCGCCTCCATGAGGAAGCCAAACTGCGACTCGGCGCGCTCCTCGGTAAAGCCCAGGAGCTTGAGCATGGACATCTGCATCTCGGCGTTATGGATGCGCATGCCACCGCCGCCGGCCTCAAAACCGTCCATGACAAAGTCGTAGGTGCAGGAACCGGCGGCCAACGGGTCGGCCTCGATCTTGGCGATGTCGGTCTCGGTCGGCAGAGTGAACGGCTGGTGCTCGGCTGCATAGGCCTTGCGGTCCTCATCCCAGTGGAACAGCGGGAAGTTGACGACCCACAGGAAGTCGTGACCCTCGCGTTTGATCTCGAGTGCGTTGGCCATGTGAGAGCGCATGCCGCCCAGGATCTCGTCAGAGAGCAGGCGCGGGCCGGCGGCGAACATCACGAGGTCGCCAGGCTCGACGTTCATGCGCTCGCGCAGAGCCGCCATCTCCTCGTCCGAGAAGAACTTGACGATGGGGCTGTTGATGGAGCCGTCCTCGCGGAAAGCGATCCAGGCCAGACCCTTGGCGCCAAACGTGGAGGCCACGCCGGCGAGCTTATCGATCTTGGCACGTGCCCAGGCACCGGCGCCCTTGGCGTTGATGGCCTTGACGACAGAGCCCTCCTCGTTTGCGGCAGTCGCAAAGACCTTGAACTTGGAGTTGGCAAAGATGTCGGTCAGATCGACCAGATGCATGCCATAGCGGGTATCGGGCTTGTCGGAGCCATAGGTGTCCATGGCCTCCCAGTAGTCCATGCGACGCAGCGGCGTGGGCATCTCGACACCCATGCGACCGAAAGCATCGGCCAGGACCTCTTCGAGTGCGCTCATGACGTCGTTCTGGTCCACGAAGGACATCTCGATATCGACCTGGGTGAACTCGGGCTGACGGTCGGCACGCAAGTCCTCGTCGCGGAAGCACTTGGCAACCTGGTAGTAGCGCTCGACGCCACCGACCATGAGCAGCTGCTTTAGGAGCTGCGGGGACTGCGGCAGGGCGTAGAAGTTGCCCGGCTGGATACGGCTGGGAACGATGAAGTCTCGAGCGCCCTCGGGCGTAGACTTGAACAGGGAGGGCGTCTCGACCTCCATGAACTCACGGTTGTGCAGCGCCTCGCGAATGGCAAAGGTGAAGTCGGAGCGCAGCTTGAGGTTGGCCATCATCTCGGGACGACGGAGGTCCAGATAGCGATAGCGCAGACGGGTGTCCTCGCTGGTCTCGATGCCGTCCTCGATCTGGAACGGCGGAGTAACGGACGTGTTGAGCACCTCGGCGTGGTCGGTCAGGACCTCGATCTCGCCGGTCGCGAGCTTGGCGTTGGTGGTTTCCTCGCCACGGGCGCGCACGACGCCGTGAATCTTGATGGGCCACTCGGGACGCATGGTCTCGGCGATCTTAAAGGCATCGCCGTCGGAGTGCTCGGGGTCGAAGGTAAGCTGCGTGATGCCCTCGCGGTCGCGAAGGTCGCAGAAGATAAGGCCGCCGTGGTCGCGGCGACGGCTCACCCAACCGGTGAGGGTGACCTCTTCGCCCACGTTCTCGCGGCGAAGCTCGCCGCAGGTATGGGTGTGCATGGAATGCTCGTCGATGGGACGGGTCTGGCTCATACCAGTGATCCTCCTTTATGGATCTGTGCCGCCCCGTGTCGTTCCGGGCGGCGTCGTACAGATTTGCCCAGCCTGCGTAAACCGCGCAGCCGGACATGGCGTTCTATCTTATCGCACCCGCGCCGATGTACCGCGAAAAAGTGGCTCCCGCTCAAAGACTTGACGGAGACGAAACAATTGACGCGGCCTGGCCGTCGTCAAGGCGCGCCGCGTGCGACAATGTGCCTACAATACAACTGCACTCGGAAAGGCCCGCCATGACTGCACGCCTCATCGTTATGGATATCGATTCCACGCTCATCAACCAGGAGGTCATCGACCTGTTGGGCGAGGAGGCAGGCGTGGGCGGGCAAGTTGCGCGGATCACCGAACGCGCCATGCGCGGCGAGCTCGACTTTAAGCAGGCGCTCGAGGAGCGCGTGGGGCTGCTTGCCGGCCTGGACGAGAGCGTTTTCGAGCGCACCTTTGAGCGCGTGACGTTTACCCCCGGCGCACTGGAGCTTGTGCGCTCGGCGCACAGCAAAGGCTGGAAGGTCGGCGTGGTAAGCGGCGGCTTCCACGAGGTCGCCGACAAGATCGTAGCTGCCGCGGGCATCGATTTTTGCCTGGCCAACCGCCTGGAGGTCGTAGACGGCAAGCTCACGGGCAAGCTGGCGGCAGACATTGTGACCAAGGAATCCAAGCTCATCCAGCTGCTGGATTGGGCGGTTGAGTGCGGTGTCGATATGGCCCATACCGTGGCAATCGGCGACGGTGCCAACGACATCCCCATGATTCAGGCCGCGGGCACGGGCATCGCATTTTGCGCCAAGCCCAAGACGCGCGAGGCCGCTCCGTTTGCCATCGACGAGCGCAACCTGATGCTCGCCATGGATATCATCCTGCGTGACTAGCCGATCCATCTAACAACAGAATCAAATTCCCTATATCTAGTTTCCGAACAATTTTGTCTTAGTGTTCGGAAACATACCCTTTGAGTGCTAGACTTTGCGCCGTCGAAGGGAAGATATATGGATAAGCGAGATCTTGAGCAGTTACTGAGCGATGTTGCCGACGGAGCAGTCACCCCGGCAGTCGCCCTTACGCGCATCCAAACGGCGCCAACCGCCGATCTGGGTTTTGCGCAGCTCGATCTTTCGCGCGGGGTGCGCCAGGGGGCCGGTGAGGTTGTCTACGGCGCCGGTAAAACCGCCGAGCAGATTGCCGCCATTATCAAAGCGCTGCGCGATGCCGGTCAGGAGCGCATCCTAGTCACGCGCTTGGACGCCGAGAAGGCAACCCGTACCTCGGAGCTCCTCGACAACGGTATCGACCTGGGATATGTCCCGAACGCCCAGCTCGCCCTCGTAGGCGGTAAGCCCTCCCCTACCGGTAACGGACGCATCGTTGTCGCCTGCGCCGGCACGAGCGACTTGCCCGTCGCCGAAGAAGCCGCGTTGACGGCCGAGTTCTACGGCAACGAGGTCGACCGCCTCTACGACGTAGGTGTCGCCGGCCTGCACCGTCTGCTCGCGCATGCCGAGGAACTTGCCCAGGCACAGGTGGTCATCGCCATCGCCGGCATGGAGGGCGCGCTGGCGAGCGTTATCGGCGGTCTGGTAAGCTGTCCGGTCATCGCCGTTCCCACCAGCGTGGGCTACGGCGCGAGCTTTGGTGGCGTAGCCGCGCTGCTCGCCATGCTCAACTCCTGCGCCAGCGGCGTTTCGGTCGTCAATATCGACAATGGCTTTGGTGCCGCCTACCAGGCAAGTCTTATCAATCATCTGAGCGCCGGAACACCCTGCGCCCGTTAAGGAGCATTCCATGTCCAACCATCAGCATACGCTTATCATCGACGGCACCTCGGGCATCAGCGGCGATATGACCGTCGCGGCCCTGCTCGACCTGGGTGCCAGCGAGGAGCACCTGCGCGAACAGCTCGCCACGCTGCCGGTCGACGGCTTTACGATCGCCGTCACGCGTGCAAACAAGCATGGCATCGACGCCTGCGACTTTGACGTTCAGCTGGCAGAGGAGCTCGAGAACCACGACCACGACATGGCCTGGCTCTTTGGCAACGAGGCAGCTGCCGAGCACACGCACGAGCATGAGCACCACCATCATGACCATGGCGGACATGAACACGAACACTGCCACGAGCATACGCACGAGCATTGCCATGAGGGCCACGGTCATTGCCACGAGGATCACCATCACGCCCACCGCCATCACCACCGCTCTTTGGCGGACGTCACCGCCATCATCGATGGCTCGCAGCTAAGCGATGGTGCCAAGCGTCGCGCGCTCGCCATCTTTACCGCGCTCGCCGCCGCCGAGGCCAAAGCTCACGGCAAAACGCCCGACACCGTCCTGTTTCACGAGGTGGGCGCCATCGACTCCATCGTCGACGTCTGCTCGGTCGCCATCTGCCTCGACGACCTGGGCATTGAGGACATTGTCGTCGAGTCGCTCTCCGAAGGTCACGGCACCATCCGCTGCGCCCACGGCCTCATGCCCATTCCCGTCCCCGCTGTCGTCAACCTGTGCCAGGCAGGCAATATCGCCCTCACGCCTGCACCGGTCGCCGGCGAGCTCGTGACGCCAACGGGCGCCGCCATCGTCACCGCGCTGCGCACATCCGACCAACTGCCCTCACGCTACCACATCGAAGCCGTCGGCTACGGCGCCGGCAAACGCCCCTACGAGGGTTGCTCCGGCACGCTCCGCTGTCTGCTCGTTCACGCGGACGCATAGCCATGGATGCCCGCAAGGCAAAAAGCCGCGCTGCCATCGTTGCGGCGTTCTCCGAGCTCCTGCGCGAAGAGGACTACGGCAAGATTGCCGTTGGCGACATCATCGCTCGCGCCCATGTGGGTCGGGCAACGTTCTACGGCCTCTTCAAGAGCAAAGATGACCTGCTCGCTGAGTTCGTGTGCGATATCTGCACCCATGCCCTCGACGATGACGGTACACCCCTCAATGACCCGCTCGTACAGGTCGAGCATATCCTCAACAACCTCTGGGATCGTCGTCAGGGCGTACGCGCCCTCGTAGCCGGCGCCGGCTCGCGCGTCTTCGCCGACTGTCTCCGCAAGACCATCATGTCGCGCGCAGCCGAAACCGTCCCTGTCGACCCCGCAGGCCCCGCCAGCACCATGGATCGCAACTTCCTCCTCCACCACATAGCCTCAAGCTTCGTAGCCACCGTCCAATGGTGGGCCTGGCACAACTTCCAAGCCGACAAGGCCGACGTAGCCAAAGACTACCTATCAGCCATAAAACCCCTCTTCACCTAAGTAAGAGGCTCATCCCAAAGCGTCGCCCCAACCCAAGGCGCCACGCATCCCAACGTGTCACTCGCACTTCAACGCCCCCCAACAGCGACAAGCCCCTCCCATCCAAATTCAGAAATATGTTGGGTTGCTTGTACGAACGCAACAAAGACCCCGCAGCTGTCCGCATGGGGTAACTTCCCAGCGCATTCCGCAGGACGAAAGAACCCCCGCCGCACGAAGTGCGCAGCGGGGGTTCTTTCATGTCCGAGGACGCGCTGGGAAGTTACCCCATGCGGCCAGCGGACAACTATGTGGCCTTGGACTAGAACATGCCCAAGAAACCGTGCACAAACAGCGCGGCCAGAGCGGCACCGATAAACGGAGCGATGCCAGGAACGAGCAGGCCGTACTTCCAGTTGTTGTTAGCCTTGTTCTTGATCGGCAGCACCTGATAGGCCATGCGAGGACCAAGGTCGCGTGCCTGGTTCATGGCGAAGCCGGTGATGCCACCCATGCCCATGCCAACGGCCCAAACGATCAGGCCGACGCAGATAGCGAGCATCAGAACGTTCTCGCCGGCGCGGCTAGCGGCAGCAAGGATGGCGCTGATGAACACAAAGGTGCAGATAGCCTCACAGAAGAAGTTGCGGGCATAGTTCGTGCCCTCGGTGGTGGGGTTGGTCGAGAAGATGTTGCGCTGGGCAATGGGGTCGACGACGCCCTCGGAAGCCTTGAACTCATCGGTATACATAAACCAAGCGATTACGGCGCCCACAAAGCCGCCGAGCATATCGGCAATCATGAAGGGGATGCAGCTGCTCCACGGCACCAGACCGACGATGCACTGGGCAAGCACCATAGCCGGGTTCATGCACACGGCGCCGCCAAAGACAAACAGGCAGACCGAGATGCCAAAAGACCAGGTGGTGATGGCAAACATGTGGCCGGAGCCCTGATACTTGGTGCCCTTAAGCACGGTATCGCAGTGTACGCCCACGCCAAAGATGATCATGAGGGCCGTTGCGCCGAATTCGCAGAGGAGTTTGGTAAGCATAAAACCTTATCTTTCTTGTCGGTTACAAACGATTCGTTTAGGCCGCGCGCTAGTGCTGAGCGACGACAACGCCCAGGCCATCGGGAATGACGGCCACCTTGGCATCGGCACCCTTCATTTCAAAGGCGAGCTTGAGCGCCTCCTCGAGGGTGTTGACCGGTGTCATATGCATATCCTTGAGCATCTGGTGATCGCACAGGTCGGTGACCATGATCACAGGGTGATGCGCCAGGATGCGGGCAAAAATCTGGCTCGTCCACTGGTCGGGCAGGGTCTCGTCCTTAGGACGGTCGATGCAGGCGCGCTCAAACTCTGCCGGATCGTTGTCAGCGATGTTGTGATAGAAGCCCTCGCCACCGTGACCATCGGCGCAACCGGCGACATCGATGATCACGCCGCCCTCGGGAAGTGTGGCCTCAGCAGCGCACATGCCCTTCACGGCCTGATAGATGTTCTGATCGAGCGGATAGCCACCGTTGGTGGTGATGGCAATCTCGCACTCGACGGGCTCAACGCCGGCAAGGCTCTTCACGAACTCGCAGCCGGCCTCGTGCGCCTTGTGAATGTCGCCGGCAAAGGAGCCGATGACCTCGTGCTTGCCGTTGAGCACCACGTTGAGCACAAAGGCAAGGTGAGCCATCTCGGCAGCGGCAAACATGTCCTCGCTCACGTGGTTGTGGCACAGGTTGCCGGCGCGCGAATGGGAATCGTTCACAAACTGGCCGTTGTGGTTGTACATGATGGTCTTGTAGCTGGCGATGCCGGGCAGCACGGACTTGCGGCTGCCAGAAAAACCGGCAAAGAAGTGCGGCTCAATAAAGCCCTCGGCAAGCAGTAGATCGCAATCGGCGGCAATCTTGTTGATGATGCACTCGCCACCAGAAGGCAGGGTGCCAATCTTTTCCATCATGCTGTCGTCGGTCGCGACGTGCATGACAATTTCCTCGTTGGCAACGATCTCCTCGCCATACTTGTTGACGAGTTCCTCGTGCGTCGACGGACGATGCATACCCGTAGCAACCAGAATGCGAACGCGCGCCTCAGGCGCAGCGGAGTGGATGTGATGCAGCAGAATAGGCATCGTCACACGCGAGGGAACGGGGCGCGTATGGTCGGAGCTAATGATGACAATATCCTTCTTGCCAGCGCAAAGCTCCTCGAGCGAAGGCGATCCATAAGGGTTGGCAAGCGACTCCTCTACCAGCTCTTCCTGCGATTTTGCAGTCTTAAACTCGTTTTGGTGACCTTCCATCACACCCGCGAAGTTCTTATCCTCGAGCTCCAGATGCAATGTCTTGTGGTCAAACGGCAGTTCACATTCAAACAATGACGAGCGCCCTCTTCCTTTCAACTGACACACTAGATAAACCGTTGGAAGGATACGCCGCTCACCGAAAAACACCACCGTCCACCGAGTCGTTAACACAACGTTCATATTTGACCCACAACAAAACGGCCGCGATCCCAAGAGGGACCGCGGCCTCCTGTCAAAGAAGCTATAGGCAGGGTGGCTTACGCAGCGCCGAGGCAAACATCAATCCTGTGGCATGCGCGTGTAAGCTATCTTGCATAAAAAGGTCAATATACTGCATAGAATGACGCATTGGGTTTCGAACCGCAACATGGTAGCCCCCTCCGGAGCGTGCATTTTTGCGAGTATTCAGCATCGCAAGATAAGATTTTGGTGTCAAAAGTCTTTCAAAAGGTAGATCGTCCTCATGACTCGTCCCATCTGGATAACATGCGGCGAGAAACCAGCCATATATGAGCATCGCCAAGGCCCAATTGTCTTGCAAAATCATCAACAAAGGCAGCGAGGGCCGGCTATGGCCTTATGCATCGATCTTTGGCTGCTGAAAACTCCGTTTTTTGCACGTCGCCCCAGGCACCACCCTCACCCAGCGGCCTTCCGCCGAAGCTGGACATCGCAAGGCCCGCCATCAGTTTACTTTTAGGCACACTCCGCAGGACGCAAGAAGCCCTCGCCGCACTCCACGCTATGCGCGAAGCGCGCCATTCTTCTCCTCAGCTTTAATTCCAGAAGACCGAGGACGAAGGGGGCCGACGGGTTTCCCTCTGAATGCATTCCGCAGCACGAAGCCCTTTCCAAACGCGCGAAGCGCGCTATTATTCCTTCAGCAAGTAATCCGCCGAAGGACGGATATCGCAGGGCCCGCCATAAGTTTACTTTTAGGCACACTCCGCAGGACGCAAGAAGCCCTCGCCGCACTCCACGCTATGCGCGAAGCGCGCCATTCTTCTCCTCAGCTTTAATTCCAGAGGACCGAGGACGAAGGGGCCCGACGGGTTTCCCTCTGAATGCATTCCGCAGCACGAAGCCCCCTTATCCGCAGCTCCGAAGGAGCAGGATAAGGGGGCTTCAAGTGCGAGGACGCATTCAGAGGGAAACCCGTCGGGCCCCGGTGAGAGCCACAGGGCTATCGATTACCCCGTGTTCTGCAGACCTGCCGAGACGCCGGTCACAGTCGAAAGAATCAGGCTCATGTACTCGGCCTTCTTCTCCTCGGCCATCTCGTCCTGGTTCATACGCACCTCGCGAAGGGCGCGGACCTGGGCGATGGACAGGGCGTCGACGTAGGGGTTACGCACGCGAACGGCACAGCCGAGCACGCGACGACGCTGCAGCGGCCACTCGTCACCAACGATGGCAAGGACCCACTTACGGGTGAGCTGCATCTCGGTAAAGACCTTCTTGGACAGATCATCGCGGTCGCCCAGATGCAGATACATCTTGGCAATGCGCTGATCGGTCTTAGCAATCGACATCTCGATGTTATCGATAAAGGTGCGGAAGAACGGCCACTCCTGGTAGGCAGCCTTGAGCTGGTCAAGATCGCCCAGCTGCTCGCAGGCGGTGCCCAGGCCGTACCAAGCGGCCAGGTTAATGCGTGCCTGGCTCCAGCTGAAAATCCACGGAATGGTACGCAGGTCGTCGAGCGACTTGGCACCCAAGCCGCGCTTGGCGGGACGCGAGCCGATCGGCAGCAGACCGACCTCGGTCAGCGGCGTCACGGTCGAGAACCACGGTGTAAAGTCCTCGGTGTTCAGCAGGTCCAGATAGCGCTCGTGGCTTGCGGCGTTGAGTTTCTCGGCCATATCCCAGAACTTCTGCGTGGTCTCGGTGTTGGTCTTCTCGACGCTCGGAGCCGACTGCAAAAGCGTTGCGGCGGCAACGGACTCAACATGGCGCTGAGCCAGCGTGCGGTTACCGTAACGGGCAAAGATGACCTCACCCTGCTCGGTGAGCTTAAAGAAGCAGTTGACCGAACCCTTGGGCTGCGCCAGTACGGCCTTGTTGGCCGGGCCGCCACCACGGCCCACGGCGCCGCCGCGACCGTGCATGAGCACCAGGTCGATATCGTTCTTCTCGGCCCACTTGGCGATGCGCTCCTGCGCGGAGTGCAACGCAAGCATGGCCGTGGTAGGACCGGCATCCTTGGAGGAGTCGGAGTAGCCCAGCATAACCTCCATGCGGCGGTTGGTCTGGGCAAGACGCTTCTGCACCACGGGCAGCGTAAGCATCTGGTCGAGCACGTCGACGCAGCCCTCGAGGTCCTCGAGCTGCTCGAACAGCGGGATCACGTCGAGCTCGGGAACGTCCTCCTCGTGTGCGAAGGACAGGTGGGCCAGCTCAAAGACGTCGGCCACATGCTGGGCACTCTTGGTAAACGAGATGATGTAGCGGTGTGCCATCTTCTTACCGTAGCGCTTTTGGATGGAGCCGATAGCGCGGAAGGTGTCGATGACCTCGCGCGTCATGGGCTGCAGGTCGCCATGGATACCGTTTTCGTGGATGTCCTTGAGGGCGCGGGCATGCACCACGGAGTGCTGACGGAACTCCATCTCGACCATATGGAAGCCGAAGGACTCGACCTGCCAGATGATGGTCTGCACCGGGCCGTAGGCGGCACGGACGGCACCGCAGGCAGCCAGCGAACGCTGAACGACGCGCAGGTCATCCAGGAACTCGTCGGCGCTGTGATACATGGTGTCGGTGATACGGCGTACGGTGGCGTTCAGACGGTCGGCCATGACGAGCATGACGGCGCGATGCGGCTCGTGCTCGGAGATAAGCTCGGCGCGGGCCGTGTAATGCGCACTCATCTCGACCTGATGGTTCCACAGGTTGATGAGCTCGGCAGACGGCTTGCTGTAGGTGGCCTCGAGCGTGAGGTTGCGGCCGATGCGGCGGCACTTGTCCTCGAGCTTGAGCACCATGTGGGTGAAGTACTTGGCGGCGACCTCACGGCTCACCTTGGCGGTAACGTTGGGGTTACCGTCGCGGTCGGAACCGATCCAGCTGCCGGGATGGAAGAACGCCGGGCACAGCGGCGGCACGGTACCGGCCTTGTCACCCAGCACCCAGTCGTCAAAGCGACGATAGATGACGGGGATGACGTCGAACAGCGTGTTATCGAAGATGTCGATGATGGTATCGGCTTCCTCGACCGGCGTGGGCTTCTTGAGCGCGATGGGGCTCGTACGCACCAGGGCGTCGATCTCCTGCAGCATATGGCGCTCGTTCTCCACCAGGTCGGAGCCGCCCAGACGCGGACGCTCCTCCAGCAGGTTAGAGATACGGCGAATCTTGCCCTCGACGGCCTTGCGACGGGCCTCGGTGGGATGCGCGGTAAAGACGGGATGGAACTCAAGCTTACCGAGCAGCTCGTTGGCGCCCTCGACACCCATCTCATCCACCAGCTGGTGATAGGCGACGGTGAGTTCGTTGGCGGGATCGACCTCGGTATCGGTCGATGCGCCGGCCTCACGCTCGCGCAGCTGCTTCACACGGTAGTTCTCCTCCGACAGGTTTGCCAGATGGAAGAAGCTCGTAAAGGCACGGACGATAACCTGCTGCTTATCGAGCGGTAGGCTGTCGATCAAATCGACGACCTCGCGAAACGCCACAGCAGTGGGCTCGTCGGCGGTGGGCACGCCCTGCTCGTCGACGGCCTCGTCGGCGGCACGGCTACCGGGGTTGCCGGCATTGGCCACGATCTCGGCCGACAGAATCTTGTCGAACAGGTCCGCGATCTCGGGATCATACTCGCTAAGCACACGGCGCTCCAGGCGCAGGAACAGCGCAAGGTTGTCGCGCAGCTCCTCGGGAATCTCAATCTCGGCGAGACGCTCCCTGGACTCGGCATTCGAGCCGATTCGGTTAACGAGGCGGTTGACCACGGCAGCGACGCGCGCCGCGGCTTCGGGTACAGACTGGTTGCTTAGGTTCTCAGCCACGTTTCCTCCCATTCCTCCTTCTATGCACGTAACATGCGGTATTCATTATAGGCACTTGAGAAACACTTTCGATACTGATTGCGCTTTACCACACAAAAGTATTTTCTGCATTGCAAGGCTTTTTGCCCCAAATGGTCGTATTTCTCGGTGGGCGGCATATGCAAACGGGGACATTCCGCATAAAAGCGAAACACCCCCGTAACAATCGTTCGCCGCGAGCGGGACGCGTTAGCGGACCCGCAGCTCAAAATGATGCCCTACAGGCGCTCGCGCACCGCCTCGACAACGTTGGCCAAATCGACCAGTACCTCGTCATGGCTCTGCATGTCGCGCACCTTGACCTTGCCGGCGGCAAGCTCGTCGCCGCCCAAGACCAAAATGAGCTTAGCACCCACCTTGTCGGCCTGCTTAAACTGAGCCTTGAGCGAACGACCCTGATAGTCTGCCTCGGTCACGATGCCTGCGGCGCGAAGCTTCTGCGTAATGGCAAAAACGTTCTGACGCAGTTCCTTGCCGGCGTTGGCAACGTAGACACACGGAGCCTCATCGGCGCCCAGGTCGCTGCCAAAGGCCTGCAGGGCCAGCAGGGCGCGCTCAAAACCGACGGCGAAGCCGACACCGGCCGTGGGCTTGCCGCCCTCGAGCTCGACCAGGCCGTCGTAGCGGCCGCCGCCACCGATGGAGCCGACGCCGGCGCCGGGAGCCTCGACCTCAAAGACGGTACGGGTGTAGTAGTCCAGGCCGCGCACCAGGGTGGGATCCTCGACATACTCGATGCCGGCGGCATCCAGATAGCGCTTGACCTGCTCGTAGTGCTCGCGGCACTCGTCGCACAGGTTGTCACCCATCAGCGGGGCCTCGGCCATGATCTCGCGGCAATGGTCGTTCTTGCAGTCGAAGGCGCGCAGCGGGTTGAGCTCGGCGCGCTCGCGGCACTCATCGCACATCTCGTCGGCGTGATCGAGAATGAACTGCTTGACCTGCTCGCGATAGGCCGGACGGCACTGGACATCACCCATCGAGTTAATGAGCAGACGGAGCTTGGAAAGATCGAAGCCCAGACGCTTGTAGAACTCCATGAGCATAATGATGCACTCGGCGTCCGCAGCCGGATCGGGAGCACCGAGCCACTCGATGCCCACCTGATGGAACTGACGCAGGCGGCCCTTCTGGGGGCGCTCGCCGCGGAACATGGCCTCGGCATAGTAGGCCTTAAACGGCGTGGAGCCCTGGGGCACCAGGTTGTTCTCCACGACGGCGCGCACCACGCCGGCAGTGCCCTCGGGACGAAGCGCCAAGCGCTGTTTGGGCTTGAGCTTGGCATCGGTGCCCTCGGTAAAGACACGTTCCAGGTTGGCGCCGCTAAACACGCGGAACATCTCCTTGCGCACGACATCGGTCGACTGGCCGATGCCGTGGACAAACACGTCCACCTGCTCGATCGCGGGCGTCTCGATGGGCTTAAAGCCAAACGGCTCGAACACGCCGGCAGCAATCCGCTGCATCTTTTGCCAGGCGCGCATCTCGGCGCCGATAAGGTCGCGGGTTCCCTCCGCCTTCTGTGCCTGCATGGGCAAACACCTTTCTTTTAGTATCGCGTCATAGGTAGTGGTCATTATACGGCACAAAAACAAAACGCGGCGACGCGTCTGACCGAACGAGGGTATGGGGGCTCGTTCGGCCAGACGTGCCGCCGCTGCAGCCGATCCGCTTTCCTCCGCCCCCTTCGAATCACACAATCTGTTGGGGACAGAGGAAAACGGATCATTTTGTATGCCCGTGGCCGCCTTGGAAACCGAATGATGGTACGAGCATCCATTCGGCTTCCAAGGCGGCCACGGACAGAACACGGGGCGAACAGAAAAGAGCGACGGACGTCTACTCCCCCGCCACGCTCGCACGCAGCTTAGCGGCGATGGGCTCGGATGCCAGCAGGAATACGAGCATGACCACAGAACACACCAGGCACACGATCCAGGTGCTCGCAAAGGAGCCCGTGGCATCGAACAGCACGCCCGAGACAATGGCACCCACGGTGCCGCCGACCATCTCGAGCGAGGTAATGGTGCCCGTGACCTTGCCCAGATCGGCCATGCCAAACTGCTTGGACGCGGCGATAGTGGGCGTGATGGTGCCCATGCACGTTCCGACACCAAAGCTCACGGCAGCCACGATGGGACCAAGATCGGTCGCGGGGAAGCACAGGGCGACGCAGGCGATAATGCACGCAACGGATCCCAACACGTTGCCAAAACGTAGGCCAAAGCGATCGTAAATGACGCCGAGCGAAATCTTGGCGATAACGACGGTGACCATATAGGCCGAAAGCACAGTGCCCGCCCACACGGGATCGTGACCGCCCGTGACAATCTTGGCGCCGTTGACGGTAACGCTCGTCATGTTGGTGATCTGGTTGGGCAAGATGGCACCGTTAACGAGGCCCATAAAGAGAAAGGCGACGACAAGCAGCCAAAACGCCGGGCTCTTCTTGATGCGAGACCAACCGACGTTAACCTCGGGAGCCGTGTGCTCGTCCTTGTCGCCAGCTGTCGAGACGGACGGATCGCCCGGGTTCTCGCCGAGCGGCTTAAGGCCTATCTCAGAAGGCTTGGTGCGGAAGGAATAGGCCGTGATGGGCAGCGCCGCCACCATGCAGATAGCTGCGAGCACCAGGAAGGCGGAACGCCAGCCAACGCTCACGATAAGCGAGCTCACGGTGGGAGACAGAACAGCGCCTCCAAAGCCCGAGCCCGAAAGTGCTATGGAGATCGCAAGACCTCGCTTGGCCGTAAACCAGTTGGCGGTAACAAGGCTAATGAGCAGGCGGGTCGAGGCGACGGCAAAGCAGCCCGAGACGGCAAAGAGCACGTAGACCTGCCACAGCTCACCGACAAAGCTCATCCCGGCAAGAACGGCAGAGGTGGCGATAACGGTAAGGGAACCCAAGATGCGACCGCTCACTTTGTCGGCAACATGGCCAATGACAAGCGAGCCGACAACGCTCACCACGGTTGAGATGGCGTTGGAGATGTTGTACTGAGCAAGGGAAATGCCCAAGTCGCTCACGATAAGCGGCTGAAACAGGCTCATGCAGTTAACGAAAATCGTGTAACACGTGGCCATGATGACAAAGCCGGAGGCCACGACGAGCCAACCGGGGAAGAATTTATGCTGCTGGGACATGGATTACTCCTTGTGGTCGGCGATATAGCCCAGGGCGACCGCCGCATAAGCCGCGGCGCCGAGCGGCAACTCGGCATCGCTAAAGCGTGCCTTGGGATGGTGCTGGGCAAAGTGCTCGTCCGTATCGGTCACAGCCGCACCGAACGTAAAGTACGCGCTCGGTATCTCGCTCGAGATAAGCGCAAAGTCCTCGCTCGCCATGGCATGGAACAGAGGCAGGAAGGCGGCCTTGGGCAACGTCGCACCCACATAGCCAAGCGAAGCCTGGGTCATATCGTCATCGAGCACGAGCGGGGGAACATCCGAGAGCGTCTCGATAGTCGCCGGCGTACGATAAGTCGTGGCAACGCCTTTGACGACCTCCGCGATGCGGGTCTTGAGGTGCTCCATGAGCTCAACGTCAAAGCCGCGCAATGTTCCCTCGAGCACGCAGGTGTCGGGAATCACATTGGCCGCTTGGCCACCGGCAAACTTACCCACGGTGAGCGCGACCTCCTTGGCCGCCGGCACCTCGCGAGCAATAAGCTCCTGGAGCGCCAGGTGCACATGCACGCCTGCCGTGATGGGGTCGATGCAGATCTCGGGGCTCGAACCGTGGCCGCCCTTGCCCTGCAGCGTGATGCGGAAACCGTACACGCCCGAAAGCGCCGGGCTGCCGTAGAGCACCAGGCCAAGCGGCGACTGGCCGTTGACATGCATGGCAAAAGCCGCCTGAGGACGCGGGTTCTCGAGCAAGCCGTCGGCGATGGCAGCACGTGCCCCCTCAAAGGTCTCCTCGCCCGGCTGGAACAACAGCTTGACGGTGGCATTGGCGTCGACAAGCGCGGCCTCGCGAGCCTTGAGCAGGCGCGCCGCACCAAGCAGCGCCGTCGCGTGCATATCATGACCGCAAGCATGCATGCAGCCATTGGTAGATGCAAAGGGCTCGCCGGATTCCTCGACAACGGGCAGGGCATCCATGTCGCCGCGCAGCATAACGACCGTACCGGCCTGTTCGTCCGTGCAGACGCCATTGCCCTGGGCCGCGGCGGCACCGGCACCGACAAGGCCCACAACGCAGGAACCATCGACGAGCGTGGAAAATGGGATGTCCATCTCGTTCAGGCGCGCTTGGATATACGCAGAGGTCTGTGGGAGGTCGTTACCGAGTTCGGGCATCCGATGCAGATCGTGACGCCATGCGGCAAGCTCATCGGCAAAAGCCTGAGCCTCTTTGACCAGACCGTCGCCAATGGCGGCTTGCGCCGCCGCTGAGGTCTGAAGCGCTGGTTGTGGTTGGAAATCGGACAGAGCTGGTGCCATAGATGCCCTCCAGTAAAGTTTTAGCAGCAAGCACTTTCATACTCTAAAGTGCAAGGCATAACTTTAAAGGCGACGCATAAAAAACGCCGCCCCAGAGGGACGGCGCAACAGATTGTTTACAAACGCGCTCGCGGCTTTTTACGCAAAAAGTCAAAGTGCGTCTCGCTCAAGATAATCGACAGGAAGATGAGCGCAAAGCCGGCAAGCAAACGCGAGGTGAGCACCTCCCCCATCAGCAGCACCGAGAACAGCACGCCCGATGGCGACTCCATCGAAAGCAGTAGTGAGCCCGTCGAGGCCGGGACATGCGCCAAACCCACGTTTTGGATGAGCAAACCCACGCATGTGCAGCCCACCGAGAGAAATGCCATCACGCCAATAAAGCTCGGCGTCCACACGGATAAAGGTGCCTGGGTCTCGAACGGCAGCGAAGAGATCAGGCACAGCACGCCGTTGCCCGCAAACATCCAAAACGTGATGACGTTGATGTCCATCTTGCGACCGTACTTAGCGGCCACCGCCATCTGGATGGCAAAGAAGACCGCGCCGCCCAGCGTAATAACATCGCCGACATTGAACTCGACGCTATCAAGCGCCACCAAGCCAATGCCCGCCAGACACAGCAACGCGGCACCCAAGTTGTAACGGGTAAGTTTTTCGCCGCTTAGGACATAGCTCGCAAACGGAACCAAGATGCAGTACGTGCCCGTCAAAAACGCGCTTTTGCCTGCCGTGGTCTGCGCCAGGCCAATCGTCTGCAAACCGTAGGCACCCCACATGAGCGCGCCCATGCCAAGTCCAACAATCAGATTTCGAGCGTTGAAATGGGCAACAATGCGCTTGTGGAAGACGGCAAGCATGACCAGCGACGCCGGAAGAAAGCGAATGTAGAGCAGCTCGAACACCGGAATGGTATCGAGCGCGTCCTTCATGGTGGTAAAGGAATAGCCCCAGATGACCGCTATCGAAAGCAGCAATACCTTCCAGAACAGCGGCGAGCGCGCACCGGCACCGCGAGAGGCACCGCCGGCACCCAGGTCTTCGCGGGCTACAGGGCTATCGGGCATATTTTCGATTTCAATAGCGGCATGATGGGCCATGGGGCATCCTCGCGCTCGGTCTGGGCGTGGTGTCCGCACGCGCGCGACCGCATGCCGCCTCATGGTCAAATAAAAACGGGACGCGCCGGACCCCCGGCACGCCCCGCAACTGTAGCAACAATCAAGCAGCCCACGCAATTCAGCCCACTAAAGTATCGAACAGAAAAGCCTCGATGCTCCGGCAATGTCAGCGTTCACATTGTTGCGCTAGATTAATTTAGTACTCTCCAGCTTTTCGATAATCCAGTCGTTGGCTTTGATGACCGGACGACGGAAGACCACACCCAGGGCCAGCGACGGAATCAGATAGCTCGCCAGAATACCCAGCTCAACCCAGTACTCCATATGGTAGGCGCCAGCCATGGCGGCATGCATGGCATTGATGCCATGGGTAAACGGCAGGAACGGATAGATCGCCTGGAACACGGGGCCGGTCATCTCGATGGGGAATGTGCCGCCCGAACCACCGACCTGCATGACCAACAGCACGACAGCGAGCGCCTTGCCGATATCGCCAAACGAAACCGTAAGCGTGTAGACGATATTGGAGAACACGAGACTCGCGATCCAGCCCGCCAACACAAACTGCAGCGGGTTGTCGCACTGGATTCCAAAGAACAAGATATCGCCGGCGCACACGAGCGTCGCCTGCAGCAAGGCCAAGCCGCCAAAGAACAAGTAGCGGCCCAAATAGATCTCGTGCAGGCGTACGGGGATGAGCTCGTTGATAAGCTCATCGTCGACCGAGACCTTCATCATGGCTGCCAGCACAATCGAACCCACCCACAGCGACAGAATCGTATAGAACGGCGCCATGGCCGAACCGTAGTTGCGGATCGGATAGACCGGCTTGCGGTCGAGCGCGACGGGGCCGGAAAGCGACACGGCCAAACCCTCGGGATCGTTGCCGATCATCGTCTTAATCGTCGCAAGATCATCCGACATCAAGGCACCGTCGAGCTCGTCCTTAAACGCGCCGATCTTGTCCGACGCCTCGCCCAGCTGATCGGAAACCTTGTTGACCAGCTTTGCAGCCTTGGAGAGGCCCTTTGCCAGCGAACCGGATGCATCGGTCAGGCCGTCTACGGCGCTATCCAAATCGCCCGAGATACCATCGAGCGAGTCTAGAATGCCCGAGACGGTCTTCTTGAGCTCCTTGGCCTTAACCGAGAACGTGGAATCGTAATCGGATTTGGCGCCCGCGATGCCGGCCTTGGCATCGGCGATGGCCTGATCGACCTCGGCACGCGTGCTGTTGACCTCTGCCATGCTGTCAGAAAGGGACTTAGCAGTTGCCGTCAGGTCCTTGGCGTTGTTGCGATACTCCACCGCGATCCTGCCCAGCGATGTTGCTGCAGACTTAAGGCTCTCCTGGAGCTTTTCGTCACTGACCTGCTCGGCAAAGCCGCGGAGCTGGTCGGCCGCGGCGTCGATATCGTCGGCACGTGTATTGAGCGCCGCCGCGGCATCGTTGAGCTGGGACACCGTAAGGTCCACATGCTGGTTTGCGGTGTCGAACGCCTTCGCGAGCTCGGCAGACACATTGTCGAACGAGCCCGCGCTTCCGTCAATCGCCGCGTCAACGGCATCGTTGGCGGCCTTGAGCGCTTCCTTGGAATCATTGATGCCGCTCTTGGCGTGTTCCATCAACTGCTTGGTCGACTCATCGACGGCACCCGTCTGCTGGAGCATACCGCTCGCCGACGTCAGCGAATCGGACGTGGAGCTCAAAATGCCCGCAAGCGACGTTGCGCTGGCCTGAACGCCCTGCAGGTCCTGGACCGAATCGCCGAGCGTCGAGGACAGGTTGGCGATAAAGTTGCTGACCTGGTCGGTGCTCATGTAATCGAGCAGGCTGGACACCGTCTTAAGACCGATGCTCGTAATGGTCTCGGTAAAAGTTTCGTTAACCTGGCTTTGAACGGCGTTCGAACCCTTCTCGGTCACGATCTGCGCGATGGCGTTGGCCTTCTGGTTCTCGTAAAACTCGATATCGGCGTGCTTCACCTCAGTCGAGAAAAGCGTCATCATGTCGGCGCTAAACGTTTTAGGGATAACGACGGCAGCGTAGTACGCGCCCGACTTAACGCCCTCGATCGCCTTATCGCGGTCGTTGAGGACAACCCAGTCGAAGTTCTCGTTGCCGCGCAGGGTGGCGGTTACGTTTTCGCCCACGTTGACCTCGACGGGAATCAGATCGCTCTCGTAGCCCTCGTCGGTGTTGACCACGGCAATCTTAAGATTGCCGGTGTTGCCGTACGGATCCCAGCTGCCGGCGATGTTAAACCACGCGTACAGACACGGCACGATAATGAGGCCCATCACGACAATCAAGCCGATCACGGAGCGAGACACGTTTTGGACATCGCGCTTAAACAGATGCAGGATGTTCTTCATTTATGCCTCACCTCCTTTGGAGTGCTTGCCAAGCGCGGTGGTATCTCCATCATTTGTGGCTGTGCTGTCGCTGCCCTGAGATTTATGGTGCGATCCTATATGCGGCAAGCGTCCCGCGGACTGATCGCCGCCCTTGGCACCACGCTCGCTGGCGTTGAGGCCAAACATGTGGCGGGCGGCAGGAATGGCGGCCGTGTGTTCGCGCATCTCGCGACGCAAGTCCTCATCCGAAAGCGCCGAGATGCGCATCTGGGTATTGAGGCTCGCGCGGATATATTCGATATTGATAAGCCAGCCGCAGATAGCAATAACCGAGATGATCCAAATGACAAGCAGGATGATCTTGCCGTTATTGTCGATATCGAGAACCGTCGACAGGACAAAGAGCAGGACCTGAACGCCCACCACGGCGGCAAAACCGCCCTTGATGTAGTAGGGGTAACGGTGCTCAAAGGTCACCGCATGGTCGAGCAGTTCGCGACGGTACGAATCAGAATCGAGCATGACACGCATGGCCGTGCGCAGCGAGTAGCGCTGGCGCGGCAGGTCGTTGGACTCGCAAATCATCATACCGGTCGTGGAAAGCTGTTTATCAAAGAGCAGGTTAAGGTTGAGCAGCAGCGGACGCAGCTGCAGGCCGATAAAGAGCGCCACGATCAAGAACACGCCCAGAATGCACAGGTTAAACAGGTAGTTGAACGAATACATGCCGCCGACCGTCTCGCGCAGCAGATTGATGCCGTAGGTAAAGGGCAGCAGCGGATGCAGCCACTGGAAGAAGCCGGGCATCATCTCGATGGGGTACATGCCCGAAGAGCCCGGAATCTGCACGATAACCAGAATGACGCCGATCGCCTTGCCGATATGCTTAAACGTGGTGGACAGCGCATAGATGATATTGACGTAGGTGAACGAAATGGCGATGCCGCCCAGCACGAACAGCAGCGGGCTGACGCACTGCACGCCAATCACCAGATCGCCTACCGTAACGATAATGGCCTGGAACGCGCCCAGGATCACCAGTAGCAGCCAGCGGCCAAAGTAGCCCTGACGCGCGGTAAAGCTGCCGATGCCTTCGCGGTCGACCTCGAGCTTGTAGATAGCGATAAGCACGTAGCCGCCCACCCAAAGCGCCAGATTGGTATAGAAGGGAGCGATGCCCGAGCCAAAGCTCTTGACCGGGAAAATTGACTTGGAAGTCAGCTCTACGGGAGATGCCATAAAGTCTGCCACGTCATTGACGTCGACACCCATCAGTTCAGCCAGCTCGCCCATGGACTCGGAGGTCTGCAGCGCCGCAATGTCGTTGGCGGCGGTTGCGAGCTTGTCCTGGACCTTGGCAAGCGAGGCATCGGTCTGGGACAACGTGGTCTTGGCCTGACCGAGCGTAGCGTTGAGTTGCGAAAGTGTACCGCGCGCACTCGCAATAGCAGGCGTGAGGCCAGACACGATTCCCGTCAGATCACCCGAGACGGCGGCAAATGAATCAAGCGCGCTCGAGGCCTTCGGCAGCGCGTTTTGACCCAGGTCCGTCTGGGCCTGGCCAAGGTTAGTCGCACCGGTCTGGATTGCGTTATTGATAGCGTCGCTGGCACCCGAGACAGCCGCGGCGTCATTCGCCATGGCGCTCGACTGCGCAGACAGACTATCCTTGATGCTCTGAAGCTTTTCATTCTGCTCGCGGAGCAAATCGATGGTCGATACAATGCGCGCGTCAATTTCCTCGGAACCTGTCGACGTGTCATTAACGAGAATTTCCAAGTGCCCGATAACGGCCTTATTGTGGTCGATCGTCGCCTGGAGAGACTCAAGCGAGTTGTCGATACGGGTGGTCGTAGATGTGACCGTGCCCGTCAGCTTGCCAATCGCAGCGTTCGCGGAGGCTGACGTCTTGGTGAGCGCAAGGCTGCCTTCCGAGAGCGCCTTGGAGAGCGAGGTGATGGAATTACCCGCCGTGGCGCGCGCCTCGCCCAGCAGGTCGTTGCCCTGGGAGATCGCCTGCGTCAGCGACGGCGCCTGACCCTGTAGACCGTCAAG
This sequence comes from Collinsella sp. LCP19S3_H3, assembly GCF_052119145.1. NCBI lineage: Bacteria > Bacillati > Actinomycetota > Coriobacteriia > Coriobacteriales > Coriobacteriaceae > Collinsella > Collinsella sp. LCP19S3_H3. The sequence continues at coordinate 50,651 of NZ_JBQKFW010000008.1, read as the reverse complement.
TGCTGCATCTGCCGAGGCAATGGAACCACTCGTCTTATCGATGGCGGCATTCATGTCGCCAATCGAACCACGCACCTCGCCCAAGGTATCGGATGCTTCGGACACCGAACTTGCCAGCGAATCCTGGGTCTGGGTTGCCTTGTCCTTTAAATCGACTCCGGCATCCTTGGCGATACCGGCAACAGTCTCGCCCGCCGTGGAGACAAATTCCGAGTTGATCTGCTCCTCGATGGTGCTTGCACCGGTGTCGGTAACCTTGGGCGCAATAGCGCTCTTCTTCTCATTGACGTAGTACGTAAGCTTGGGCTGATGGTAGTTGCCGTCGAGCATCGAAACCAGGTTATCCGAGAAGTTCTTGGGGATTACGATGGCCGCATAGTACTCACCGCTCTCGACGCCCTCTTTGGCATCGGCCGCCGAATCGACGAAGGTCCAGCCCAGCCGATCGTTCTCCTTGAGCTGATCGACGACCTTATCGCCCGCGTTGAGCTCGCCCACCAAGTCGTTTTGGGTGCCCTGATCGTTGTTGGCGATGGCAATCTTGATACCCTGGGTGTTTCCGTACGGATCCCAGTTTGCCACGATGTTGTACCAGGCATACAGCGAGGGAATAACACACACGCCGAGGGTAACCACCAGGGCGACGGGGTTCACGATCAATCGCTTAATGTCACGTTTAAAGATTGCAAAGGAAACCTTTGCATCGGATAGTTTGCTGCCGAGACTCACGCTTGGGCCATCCATCCTGTCGTTGAATCGAATCGTACTATCGATAACCATTGTACGAAGGCGTTTTAACGTCTCGATGCACAATGGTATTGAGTTTTGCGGGTAGCAATATACTACGAAGATGAGTTAACGTACAGTTGTACAGTATCTTAAATTTCAGCAGGTCACAAAACCACAACCCGCACAAATTAGCAACCCAACTAGTCATTGGGGACGCTCTTAAACGACCAGTCAAACAAGAACGTCCCCAACGACTAGTTTGGACCACGGTAACGTCGATGTTTTGGCAATGCCAGCGAGCGGGCACCAGAGCGAACAAATTGGCATGAAAAGAGGACGGCATAGACCTTCTGGTCATGCCGTCCTCTTTGAATGACAAGTTGTCGCTCTGGTGCCCGCGCAGCGTCGACCGGTCCGCCGTTCGTTAGAACGGCGGAACCAATTACATAAGCTCGCAGACAGCCGCCGCGAAGGCAACGGGGTCCTCGGGCAAAATACCCTCGACGAGCAGGGCCTGGTCATAGAGCAGGCCGGAGTACTGCTTGATCTTGTCGGCGTCGCCCGCCTTCTGAGCAGCGACGAGCTTGGCAAAGACCGGGTGCTTGGCGTTGAGCTCGAGCACACGCTGGCTCTTGGGCATACCGTCGGGCGCACCCTCGGGACCCTTCTGAAGCACCTTCTCCATCTCGAGCGAAAGCGGACCCTCGGTGGTGATGCACGCGGGAGCATCGGTCAGGCGCGCAGAGACAGCGACCTTCTCGACCTTGTCACCGAGTGCCTCCTTCATGGCGCTAAAGAGGTCCTCGTTCTCCTTAGTGGCGTCCTCGGCCTCCTTCTTCTCGTCCTCGGTCGCCAGGTCAAGATCGCCGGTAGCGACATTCTTGAGCTCCAGGTGACGATCCTCGACCTCGGGCTCGGCACCGTCGGCAACAGCCTTCTCGGCAGCCTCGCGGGCAGCGTCGTCCTCGTAGATCTTGGGCATATCGACGGCAACGTACTCACGCATAGCCTGGAACGTGAACTCATCTACATCCTGCGTCAGTAGCAGCGCGTCATAGCCGCGGTCGAGTACGCCCTTTACCACGGGCATCTTGGCCAAGCGCTCACGCGAGTCGCCGGCGGCGTAGTAGATGGCCTTCTGATCTTCGGGCATGCCCTTGGCATACTCGGCCAGGGTAATCATCTTCTGCTCCTTGGCAGACCAGAACAGCAGCAAGTCGGCGAGCTCATCGGCCTTCATGCCATAGCTCGAATAGATGCCGTACTTAAGGCCACGGCCAAAGTTCTCAAAGAACTTCTCGTAGGCCTCGCGGTCGTTGTCACGCATATCCTCAAGGTCGGCGGTAATCTTCTTTTCCACACGCTTGGCGATGGCCTTGAGCTGACGGTTCTGCTGCAGCGTCTCGCGCGAGATGTTGAGCGACACGTCGGCGGAATCCACGACGCCGCGGACAAAGTTATAGTAGTCGGGAAGCAGGTCGTCGCACTTCTCCATGATCAGGACGTTGGAGCTGTAGAGCGCCAGGCCCTTCTCGTAGTCCTTGCTGTACAAATCGAACGGCGCGCGGCCCGGCACAAACAGCAGGGCGTCGTACTCGAGCGTACCCTCGGCGTGGAAGCTGATGGTGCGCGCAGGATCGTCAAAGTCGTGGAACGTAGACTTGTAGAACTCGTCATAGTCCTTCTGCTCAACATCGGAGCTGCGCTTCTTCCAGATCGGCGTCATGGAGTTAACGGTCTCGAGCTCCTGGTAGTCCTCGTACTCGGGCTTGTAATCCTCCGGCGCGTCCTCGGGCTTGGGTTTCTGGCGGCTCTTGGAGACCATCATTTGGATCGGGTAGCGCACATAGTTGCTGTACTGCTGAATCAGGCTCTTGAGGCCCCACTCGGTCAGGAAGCGATCGTAGGTCTCGGCCTCGCCATCGGCGTCGAGCTTCTCGTTCTCGCGCAGCGTCAGGATGACATCGGTGCCGTGCTCGGCGCGCTCGCCGTCCTCGATGGTATAGCCCTCAAGACCGTCGGATTCCCACACATGGGCGACATCCTCGCCATAAGCGCGGCTGACTACCTTCACGTGGCTGGCGACCATGAAGGCCGAGTAGAAGCCCACGCCAAACTGACCGATGATGTCGACATCCGAACCCTGCTGCTCGGCGTTCTCGGTCTTAAACTCCTCGGAGCCGGAATGGGCGATGGTGCCCAGGTTGCGCTCGAGCTCCTCGGCGGTCATGCCAATGCCGTTATCCGAGATGGTAATGGTGCGGGCGTCTTTATCAAAGGAGACGCGAATAGCCAGGTCGCCCTGGTCGAGCTTGACGCTCGGATCCTGCAGGCTCTTAAAGTTGAGTTTGTCGACGGCGTCGCTCGCGTTAGAGATAAGCTCACGCAGGAAGATTTCCTTGTTGGTGTAGATGGAGTTGATCATGAGGTCGAGCAACTTTTTGCTCTCGGTCTTAAATTGACGCATGTGCAGTCCTTTCGCGCTACCCCCGTCCGCAAAAACAGCCCGGTTACCCGAGCCGTATCGCAGACCTGCTATGTTCAGACTTAGATTTTATAACCCATTAGCGCGCATATATACATGCGGAATCGAAAAACTGTATGTCCGAGCACTCCGATGCGCCAATTGCCAAGGAGTGTCCCCAACTGCCGACAGGAAAGGAACGTCCCTATCTGCCATCTACGCGCTTGGCCATCCAGGCATGGGGCTGGCCCTCGTCTTCGTAGTCAACCGGGGCAATTTGTGTGTAGCCAGCCTTTTCATAGAGCGGCAACACGTATTCCTGCGCGTGCAGCTTAATAAGTTTAGCGCCGGCATCGCGTGCGCATGTATCGCTGGCCTCGACGATCGCGCTTGCCAACCCGCGACGACGCATAGCCAGCAGCACGGCGACGCGCCCCATAATGTAGGTCTCCCCCGCGGCGACGCCTTCGTCCAAGTCGCACGCCGGTGGCACCGGAGCCTCCGCATCTGCCGCGCGCTCCAGCTCCTCGGGAAACACGCGCGAGCAGCCGGTGAGTTGGCCATCCACATACAGCGTCACATGGATGCAGCCCGGGTCCTCGTCAATCTGGTCAAACTCGTTTTCATAGCCTTGTTCGTCCATAAAAACGGCGCGGCGCACCAGCGCCGCGTCCTCAAAGCAACCTGTCTTAAGTTGGATATCCAAGGCGGCCCCTTTATCGGTGTTCTTCGCCTTAGCCATGCCTATTTACCACCTTTCATAGCCGGAATTCGGCCAACAACGGGAATACCCAGGAGCTCTTCTGCCTCTTCGGCACCGCAGATACGCATGTTGAGTATATCTGCCAAAACAACGTAGGCAATTGCGATAAAGACGCCGGCAAGGAACGCAACGGCAACATACAGCAAGCGCTTGAGGCCGCTCGGAGACTCAGGGGTCTTGGCCTCATCGACCACGTTAATGCTCTGGGCGGCGCCAACATTTTGGGCGACCGTGCTTACCGAGTTGGCCATTGCCCTTGCAACCTTGGCCGTCTCCTTGGCATCGGTACCCGTCACCGAAAGCGTAATGACGCGCGTCGTGGTCTCGGACGAAACGGCAATCTTGTAATCATCCAGATCGGAAAGGCCCAGATCCTTGGCAGCACCGCTCTTAACGCTATTGCTGTCGAGCAGCGTGGCGATATCGTTGGAAAGCATCTGGCTCGCCGAAAGGTCGTTATAGCTCATCTGACCGCCGTCGGTCTTAGCGAGAATGTACATGCTCGTCGTGGCGGTGTAGGTATTGTCCATCATGGCAAAGGACGCGATACCCATGACGATCGCACAGACCACCGGAAGGGTAATGACCAGCTTGAGATGCTTTTTAAGCAGCTGGAACAATTCGAGAAGGGCCATGCAGCGTGCCTTTCAGTTCCCGAGTTCGTATTGACAAAACTGTCCATTTGTTATCGCATCTTTTTCCCATGTCCAAACTCTATACATAAGCTACAGCGCTTATAACAATGTTGCGCAACAATAACGCCGCACCGGCAACCCCGATGCGGCGTTTACATCAAGGCCAGCGGCCAAGCGCTATGCAAACGGCTCTTTCTGCTGTGCGGGAAACGTCACCGTGATGGTTGTCCCCACTCCCGGCTCACTCGACAGGTCAATCGCGGCGTGATGGTACAGAGCTGCGTGTTTAACGATCGCCAAACCCAGGCCGGTTCCGCCACGCGCCTTAGAACGACTCTTGTCCACGCGATAAAAACGCTCGAACACTTTACCCTGCTCCTCGGGCGCAATACCGATACCCGTATCGGCAACAGACAGGTACGGATGACCCTCGTCATTGGTCCCGCAGCGCAGCGTGACCGTACCGCCAGGTCGGTTGTAGCGAATGGCGTTGCTTGCAAGGTTGTAGATCAGCTCGTCAATCAGGCGCGGCACGCCTTCGATCACCATGGGCTTCGTCTCGTGCCCAATGGTCACATTCGACTGCCGGGCAACTTGCTCAAGACGCTGTTCCACCGACAAAATGGCGCGAGAGAGCTCGATGGGTTCTGTGGACCCAATGGGCACCGCCTCGCCCTCGGATGCTCGCTCCGCCTCGTCCAAGTTGGAAAGCGTAAGAATGTCGTTGACGAGCGCTGCCAGGCGGCCCGCCTCGCGATAGATGCGGCCACCAAAGTTGCGCAAGTCGTCCTCGCCCTCAACCATGCCGTTTGCAATAAGCTCGGCATACCCCGAAATCGCGGTAAGCGGGGTCTTGAGCTCATGGGTGATATTGGCCGTGAACTCACGGCGCATTCGGTCGTTGTCCGCTAGCACCGCCATTTGGCGCTTGAGTTCCTGGCGCTGCGACTCGATACGCTCAAGCATGGGGACCATCTCGGCATAGGCGTGCTCATAGCTACGGCGTGGGTGGTCCAAATCCACCTCTTGCAACGGCGCGATGATTGCACGGGACTCGCGGCGCGCCATAAAAAACGAGAGTACTGCACCCGCCGCCGCGATAAGCAGCATCGGCGCCACCATCGACAGCAAAATCGCCGCAACGCCAGGCTGGGCTTGCGCCAAGCGGACAACCTGGCCGTTATCAAGGGCGACGGCGCGATACAGCATAATCTCGTCGAGCGTAGAGCTTGCGCGCTCCGCGGAACCCAAACCACTCTCAAAGGCCTCGATGACCTCGGGGCGATCGCCATGGTTGGGCAGTGAGGAAGGCGACGCCTCGTTGTCGTAGGCAACCGATCCATCCTTGTTAATCAGCGTGATGCGCAAGTCCTCGCGATCGAGGCTACGCAAGAACGGGATAGGCTCCTGCTGTTCGTCGAGGGCGGCAGCAATGAGCTCGGTTTCCTGCGCCAGATTGGCACTCGTGGCATCCGCCAAGGTGTTTTGCACAAAGAACGCACCCAGCACCGTAAACGCCACGATAACCGCCATGGCGCAAACAAAGATCGTCACAAAAACGCGGTGCGACAGCGTATGTTTTCCCTGGGGGGCGAAGACCACGGGCTACTCCTCCGATGCAGTGGCCGCGGTGTCGTCACCTTCGGCACCGTCACCGGCAGAAGGCTCGGCCAAGCGGTAGCCCACGCCGCGCACGGTCTCGATGGCGCTGGCATGCTCGCCCAGTTTTTGGCGAAGCGTCTGCACGTGCACGTCAACGGTGCGCGAACCGCCGTCGAAGTCCCAGCCCCACACGCTCTGCAGCAACGACTCGCGGGTAAAGACCACGCCGGGCTTGCGCATGAGGTACTCGAGCAGGTCGGACTCGCGTAGGGTGAGCTTAAGCGGCTCGCCGGCAACGGTCACCTCGCGATGGCTGGGCGAAAGCACGATATCGCCCACGCTGAGCACATCGCTCGCCTGCTTGACCATGCCGCCGCGACGCAGCAGTGCGCGACAGCGGCTCGCAAGCTCCATGAGCGAAAACGGCTTAGTCAGATAATCGTCGGCACCGCCATCGAGCGCCATCACCTTGTCGAGCTCGGTATCCTTGGCGGTAAGCATCATGATGGGCACCGTCTCCGTCAGGCGATCGGCACGCAGGCGACGCATAATCGCCAAGCCATCGGTATCGGGCAGCATGATATCGAGCAGCACAGCATCGGGCACCCGTCGCGCCACGGCAGCCTTAAACTCACCGTCGCACGAAAAGCCTTCGGCCTCGATCCCCTGCTTGCGCAGCGCATAGACCGTCAAATCCCTGATGTTGTCATCGTCCTCGACGTAATAGATCATGTTGAACCCCTTTGCGGCCGGCATGACCGCATCTTAATCCTAAAGGTACCTTTACTAGATGGTATCAGCCAAAACGTCCCGTCAAATAATCCGCCGTACGCGGGTCGGTAGGATTTTTGAAAAGCTGAGCGGTGGGCGCGTGCTCCACCAACTCACCTAGCAAGAAAAACGCGACGGAATCGGATATGCGCGCCGCCTGCTGCATATTGTGTGTAACGACCACGAGCGTGCAGGTCTCTTTGAGCTCGCAGGCCAGCTGCTCCACCACGAGCGTCGACACGGGATCGAGCGCCGAGGTCGGCTCGTCCATCAACAGAATATCGGGCCGCACGGCAAGCGCACGGGCGATGCACAAACGTTGCTGCTGTCCGCCCGAAAGCCCCAGACCAGACTCCTTGAGTTTGTCCTTGACTTCGTCCCACAGGGCAGCGCGGCGCAGGGAATCCTCGACCAGCTCATCCAGCACAGCGCGATCGCGCACACCCATACCGCGGGGGCCATAGGCGACGTTGTCGTAGATGCTCATGGGAAACGGGTTGGGGCGCTGGAACACCATGCCCACGCGCTGGCGAAGGCGGCAGATGTCGTAATCGCCCAGGATATCTTGACCATCGAGCGCAATCTTGCCCTCGATGCGGCAGTCCTTGATGCCATCGTTCATGCGGTTAAAGCAACGCAGCAACGTCGACTTGCCGCAGCCCGAAGGACCGATAAACGAGGTAATCTGCTTGTCGCGGATCTTGATGGACACATCCTTAAGCGCGTGGTGATCGCCATAGAACAGGTCGAGGCCCTCGACATCGATGCGCGTCGGCGAGGTGGCAAGGTCCTCTGCCGTGGGGCGAGTCGCATCTCCAACTTCGCGCTCATGCGCGGCCTCGGCCTGCGCTTCCATTAGCTCCTCGAGCTCCGTGGGCCCCACAGCCGCAGCAGCCGTCATACCGCATACCTCCACATCGATATCAAATCAGCAGTATCGATAGTAAAAATCGCAGCTCATATATGCGTGAGGGTATTGTCAAGTATTTGTAAGGACCTCCTCGATACGCGACGGGCAATCATATCGACCGTGCACACCCGAGCGTCCGCTCAGACACGAAGATAAACCGCACGCGCCAAACCCCAAGCGGCACAGCCGGTAAACGATATACTCTAGAGCCAAAGGAGACCATCCCGTCGAAAGCGAAATCAGTGAAGCATCTTACCCCTCTTGTAAAGCGTTCCGCGCAGCTGACCGTTGGCCTTGCCTGCGCCGTCGCCCTTGTCGCCGGTATTCCGTCCGTCGCCGGCGCCCAAGTGCTCACGACCGATAACATCTGCGGCAAAGCCGCCGATGCACGCGGCATTGCAGCCGAAGACCTGCCCGATATCGATGCCTCCAATGCGTTTGTCATGGGTAAAAACGGCTCCGTCTACTATGCCCGTAGCGCCGACGAGCAAGTCAAAATCGCCTCGATCACCAAGGTCATGACTGCAATCCTCGCGGTCGAGAACTGCAAAATGGACGAGAAAATCACCGTGAGCAACGCGGCGGCAACCGTAGGCAACTCGACCGCGGGACTCCTCGAAGGCGACGAGCTCACCGTCGAGCAAGCGCTGCGCGGCCTGATGATCCCCTCGGGCAACGACGCCGCCATCGCGCTTGCCGAACACGTGGGCAAAAAACTTGACCCCAAGACCAAAGATGCCGTCGCTACGTTTGTAAAAGCCATGAACGAGCAGGCCGAGAAGCTCGGCTGCACGGGAACGCTCTTCGAGAACCCGCACGGGCTGGATTTTGACGAATGGGCCGGCGATATGCATTCAACCGCACACGATGTGGCATTGATGATGCAAGAGGCCATGAAGGACGACACGATTCGCGAAGTCATGGCGAGCAAAGATCCCTGGATCGAAGTGACGGGCGCCGACGGCTCCGATCATTCGCATTCCATGGATACGCACAATGTTTTATTGGGCCAAGACGGCAATATCGGCGGTAAGACCGGCACCACCGACGATGCCGGATACTGCTTTGCAAGCGCCTACAATCGCGATGGCGACGAGATCTATACCGTTGTCTTGAACTCCAGCACCACCGACCAGCGTTTTGCCGATACGACCACACTTGCTAGTTGGTATTACGACCACAAGGTAACGGTCGAAATCGCCAATACGCAAAAGAAGACCGCCAACGGAAATCCGCTGATGGCACGTGTCAGTCAAACCGACTGGACAGACAAAACGATCGACGCCACGCTTGCCGACCCCACCGCGCAGGCAACGGTGTTCTCACTCGCCGGCGAAGTGACCGAAAAGGTTAGCTACGATGACCTTTCGGGCACGGTGCATGTTGGCGATAAGGTGGGCAGCGTTACGCTTAAGCAGGACGGCACCAAGATTGCCGTCATGGACCTGGTTGCCGACGAGGAAGGAACGGGGCCCAATCCCATCGAGTGGCTGCTCGTGAAGCTCGACCGCCTGGGCCGCCGCATCGACAACCGCCCGCTCACAGCCGAGAGCGAGACCGTAGCCAAGGCTCCTGAGGTGTAGGGCCAAAGCGATATCACATCGAACCAAATGAGGCGTCCAACGGGGCGCCTCATTTTTTGAGGGTTCGAATCCCCAGCTAACGTTCTCCATACCAAAAAGGACCCCTTACGGAGCCCTTTTTCAAATTCGTACTGGCGGAGAGCTGGGGATGTCCGGGCATGCTGCGCATGCCCTCCGGCTTCAAAGCCTGGCGGCTTTTCGCCCACGGGCTACAAACGCTTTCGCGTTTGCTTAACGCCCGTGCCCTCTCGGGTTCGAATCCCCAGTTAACATTCTTCTAATCAAAAAAGGGCCCAAATGGGACCCTTCTTTCAAGTCATACTGGCGGAGAGCTGGGGATTCGAACCCCAGATGCCCTTTTGGGGCATACTCGCTTAGCAGGCGAGCACCTTCGGCCTCTCGGTCAGCTCTCCGTAACAGCCGTTCCATAGTAACCAAACACTCGAATCCGGGCAAGGGGAAATTTTGATAATTGGCCGGCAGGCTTTCCTCCCCCATAAATCAAACCCCTATCCCAACGACCGGCTGAGGGATCCGAGCTCATCGTTTCCCATCGTGCGCCACATTTGGAAGATGCAGACGCGTGCCAGGAAAAAGAAACCGTTATCGACCAGCTGCACAGCAGCGTCTGCCAGCTGGTTGGACACGGCAGGCACCGGCGGCAGTTCGAGCCCGGCCTTACTGATGGTCTCAACCGCTTCCTCGAACGTCGGTGGCTCATTGACACCCATCTCGTTCATAAGGCCCTGCATTTCCTCCAGTGCGTTGCTACCCGACTCCTCGCCGCGCGGTACCAAGCGGTAGCACGCCAACGCCAGCTCGAGCTGATCGCAGTTCCAGTAGGCAAACGCTAGGCGATAGAACAGGTAGCCGATTGAGGAACGGTCACTGGCAATGCGCAGGCCGTGGCGCGCCACCTCAATGACCTCGTCATAGCGCTCCAGACGCGCCAGCACGTTGATGAGTGCAAAGTGTGATTGCATGGACGAGCGCGCCAGATCGTAAAGATGACGCACCTCGGGCAATGCCCGCTCAAAATCCTCCTGATCGGCGTAAAAGCTGCAAATCTCATGCTGGGCAAAGTACAGCGCATCGGGAGCGCGCAAAATACGAACGGAGCGGTCTTCCTCCATTACCGGCAGCACCATACGCACCAGTTGGTTGTCGCAGAACAGCGTCTGGACCGGCCCTGTCGCCAAAAGCTCGGCAACGGCGCACTTGGCCTCCAGCTCCTCAACAAGACGGGAAAAGCCCTCAAACGCACCCGCGCGGTCGACTTTTGCCCGCTCGCGCAACTCAGCGACGCGCGCCACATACGGGTCATCGCCCTCCTCCATAACCTCAAGCTCATCAGCCGTATCGGCAAGCAGCAGGTCGCGCAACGCCGGCGGCAGCGAACGGTGGTCGTCACGCGGGCGAGCATGAACCTCAGCGGGCTCAATCGCATCCGGCGCGGCCGACTCATATGCCTCAAGCATGCGCTTGCACGGCATATCATCCATATCCATGCTTTCAAAATTCTTAGCGGCGGGAACGCAATTGGCCAGATAGGCCGCACGCCCAAAGGAATATGTTGCAATGATGCGCTCGCCCTGCTCGCCATCGGGAGCCGCAATCTGAACGTAGCAGCGCGTAATGCTGGCACCGGCAGCAAAACAAGCCGCTGCCAGCGTGAGCGCCACGCGCGCGTCGTGCTCCGCGGCCCAAATCGTACGCACGTCCTCGTCCAACTCACGCCAGACGTCATCCTGGGCGTCGTATTCACGTTGGGGCATGGCATCCACGACCGAGCGCCCAAACCGAACGAGCATAATCCCCTCGGCAACGTTTGCCCGATAGGTATAGTCAAGCCGCGAGACAACGTTGAGGGCTTCGACCGCGCGCGCAAAACGGGTGCGCACGTCCCACTCACCGCCTGGCTGGCAAGCTACCGTACCCGGTTTGCCCCACGGGTTGTCACTCGAGGCCGTATCGAGCAGTCGGGGAACATCGTTGGTCGTCTTGGCGATATGCCACGCGTCAAAGAGCGCGCAGCCCTCAAGGCTCGGCGAGGATGCCGCAGGGGCCAATCCGGCCCCGATGCGCTCAAGGATGCCGGAGAGGCGGTTAAGACGACACTCGATAGCAAGCAGCATGTCAATCTCGTCCTGGTCCAGCAGGCTACGATCAAAATTGAGATAGAACAGCTTTGAGCGGTCGATACGCGCTAGGCCCATCTCGGACTTGGCAGCGATGGTGCGCAGTCGGGGCAAATCGACCTCGCTCATAAGGGCGGCGGCATAACGCTCGATACCGCTCGGATTATCGGCATGGTCAACGCGGTAGAGCAGCGTCTCGATAGCATCGGGGAGCGGTGCCGTGTTAAAGCCCAAAAACACCTCGACCGGCTCGGGCAACTTTACGAGTTTGATCTTGTTGGCGGTGTTTTTTATACCCTCATCGAGCTCGTCGGCAGGTACCGTGTTCGCAAGGGCGTTTTTGGGGTCGGCAAATATCACGTAGCGCAAGAACATCGAGGCCATAAACTCGCCATAAGGGAGAGCACGGCTCGAATTCCATGTCTCGTGGTCGGACTGCTCACGCATGGGCCCTTCGGGAGAGCCGGCCGTTCGCGCGCAAGCGCGCATTGCACCGTTGGCTCCCCGCACCAAAATCTCGCCAACACTGGAATCGGACTCGTCAAGGACCAATTTCATGTCGGGGCTCTTGGGCAATGGCACTTTCTGAACAGGGCCGTCAACCTTATAGACCTCACCTGACACGCTCACGTAGCCCAAAAGCGATATGTGGCTTTTGCCTACGAATTCGACGACGTAGCAAGACTCTTTAGGATCCTCGCCAAAAACTTTCCAGACAACACCATACGAGCGCCCCGCGGGTTGCTCTGGCATCGATGGAAAACGCTTTTTGGGGTCGAGAAACCTGAGCTTGTATGTCGGACGCTCTGCCACGAAATATCACCCTGATCGGTCGTCTAGCGAAGGAGTGGTCGCGGATGGACCGCGACATCTACTCGGAATCTTACACGAGTCGATAAGAAATAGTCTCCCGCGGGCGGAGGCGCACGATTCCAGTCGAATGTCTGGGGTCGAATGGCGGCGTAAAAGAAAAGCTCCCGTTGCCGGGAGCTTTAAAGTCAATTGGTGCGGCGTATAGGATTCGAACCTATGACGTTCTGATTCGTAGTCAGACCCTCTATCCAGCTGAGGTAACGCCGCAACGCACGGATTATTATGCACGCGAGGCCCCGACGGGTCAAGCGACAATTTGAAAAAATTTTACGATGTGGCGATTATGCTGCTCGCGCCTCGACCGAGGTTCGAATCCATGCATGGCTTCCAAAAAAGAAAAGCCCCCGTTGCCGGAGGCTTCAAGTTCGATTGGTGCGGCGTATAGGATTCCGCGCATCCGCTTCGCGGATCCGCACCGGCTTCGCCCGCCTGCCAGCGCGCTCGCCCGCTCGCTAAAAACGCTCCGCGTTTTCTTTACGCTCGCGCCTCGACCGAGGTTCGAATCCATGCATGGCTTCCAAAAAAGAAAAGCCCCCGTTGCCGGAGGCTTCAAGTTCGATTGGTGCGGCGTATAGGATTCGAACCTATGACGTTCTGATTCGTAGTCAGACCCTCTATCCAGCTGAGGTAACGCCGCAGCGCAAGACATATGAAACCATTTTAGTTAATTGGAGTCAAGCACAATCTTGATTTTTTTCTAGACCATTTTCCTCACGCAGCTCCGCATGTATCACCGTTTCCCATACGATCGATCGGCTTTTCAACCACGTCGAACCCAACACCGAGTTCCCTCAATAGCGAGCGCACCCGCTGGGCGCAATCATACTCGGCAAACGAGATACTCAGCATGCGTGCCACCTGGTTAGAAGTCCCGACTCCATAGAACCGTTCGAGTGTTGTAAGCCCTTCGTGCGTCACAAAGGTCTCGACTACATGTGGTGACTCCTCAAAGCACCATTGGGTCAACGGACCCTCGCTCGTTTGCCTCACCACCAAGCCACCCATACCCGATGGCTCACACGTAACTAGCAGGTGCTCCCCACCTTCATCGCTCTCAAACAAAACTACCCGCTCATCAAACAGGTCCATCACATCCCCCTTCTCTCGCTCGTATCTAGTAAAAGCATAGCAGGTAGACGACCGTATACAGAACATTTGTTCGTGTAATTTCTATTGAGCTGTCCGCGCGACATGGTAAGGCTCCGCGCACAAAAAAGGCGCCCCGGATAGGAGCGCCCCCGCAAATCGCTTATGCAGCAAACCTACGCGACCGGCTCGATCTTCTCGAGGCCGCCCATGTAAGGACGCAGAACCTCGGGGATCGTAATGGTGCCGTCGGCGTTCTGGTAGTTCTCCAGAATGGCGGCCATGGTGCGGCCAGCCGGTAGACCGGAACCGTTAAGGGTGTGCAGGTAGCGCGAGCCCTTGAAGTTCTCGGGATCGCGATACTTGATGTTGGCGCGGCGAGCCTGGAAGTCGCCGCAGTTGGAGCAGGAGCTAATCTCCTTGTAGGCGTTGTAGCTCGGCAGCCAGACCTCGATGTCGTAGGTCTGACGGGCAGAGAAGCCCAGGTCGCCGGTGCACAGGCTAATCACGCGATACGGAAGACCCAGCTGCTGAAGCAGGAACTCGGCCTCGGCGGTCATGCTCTCGAGCTCCTCGTCGGACTCCTCCGGCTTGGCAAACTTGACCATCTCGACCTTGTCGAACTCGTGCTGGCGGATGATGCCGCGGGTGTCGCGACCAGCAGAGCCGGCCTCCTCGCGGAAGCAGGGGGTGAAGGCGGTGTAGCGGCGCGGCAGGGTGTCGGCATCGAGAACCTCGCCGGCGTGCAGGTTGGTAAGCACGACCTCGGCGGTGGGGATCAGGAAGTTATCGCCCGAGACATGATAGGCGTCGTCCTCGAACTTGGGCAGCTGGCCCGTGCCAAACATGGTCTGGCGCTTGACGACGATGGGCGGCCACCACTCCTTAAAACCACGGCTGGTGTGCGTATCGAGGAAGAAGTTGATGAGGGCGCGCTCCAGACGGGCGCCGGCGCCACCGAGAACGGTGAAGCGGCTACCGGAGAGCTTGTTGCCGCGCTCGAAGTCGAGGATGTCGAGGTCGGTGCCCAGATCCCAGTGCGGTTTAAAGTCGAAGTCGAACACGCGCGGGGTGCCCCAACGACGGCGCTCGATGTTCTCGTCCTCGTCCTTGCCGTACGGGGTGGCCTCGCAGGGAATGTTGGGCAGGTGAGCCATAAAGTCGTACTGCTCCTGCTCGAGAACGGTGCGGCGCTCGGCCAGACCGTCGATCTTCTCGTTGACGGCGCGCACGGCCTCCTTGGCGGCCTCGGCCTCGTCCTTCTTGCCCTCCTTCATCAGGGCGCCGATCTTCTTGGACTCGGCATTACGCGTGGCCTGGAGCTCCTCGACCTCGGTGATGACGGCACGACGCTCATCGTCGAGCTCAAAGAACTTCTCGCGATCCCAAGACGTCTGGCGGTTAGCCATGGCGGTATCGATGGCATCGGGGTTCTCGCGAACAAACTTGATATCAAGCATTAGATCCTCCGGCGATATACATTCCATTTAGGTTTCAACCTTGTACATGTATGGGCAAGTATATACTTATGAGCGTTTACGACCCAACTCAACTACGCAAGAAGGCACCCAATGGACGCAGTTTTTTCCTTTTTGTTTGGCACCCGTACCGGTTTTGCCATCCTTTTCGCCGGCGGCATCCTGCTGTTTGCGATTCTTGCCTTTGTAATGGAGAAGCGCACCCATAAGCTCTACGTCGACCGCGGGCCCAAATCCGAAGAAGATCAAGACAGCTTCTGGGACTAACCTGCCATTTAGGGACAGGTTTATTTTGGTCGGTTTTATCTGGGCAAACGCAAGCGCCCCGCAACCGGTATCAACCCGGTTGCGGGGCGCTTTTCTCTATAGAGATAAAACCGCAGGAAAAACCTGCCAAAATAAACCTGTCCCTAAATGGCAGGTTTACTGAAGGGTGGCGTCGATGGCCTTGACCAGGGCGCTGCGCATGCCGGCGTCCTCGAGCGCGACGACGCCCTTGATGGTTGCGCCGCCGGGCGAGCACACGGCATCCTTCATCGCCGCAGGATGCTGCCCAGTTGCAAGCTGCAGTTTCGCCGTACCCAGAACCATCTGGCTCACAATGCGATAGGCGTCGGCGCGCGGAATGCCGTGCTTGACGGCCGCGTCGCCCAGGGCCTCAATCGCCATGGCAACAAATGCCGGGGCACAACCGCCCACGGTACCGCCCACAAACAGCAAGCTCGTATCGAGCTCAACGACAGTGCCAATCTTTCCGAGCAGGTCGAGGACCACGGCACGCTGCTCGCCGTTGAGCGTAGAGGACTTCTCGCAGGCGATGACGCCCTCGCCCACCGAAACCGGTGTATTGGGGACCGTCGAGATGTGCGCGACACCCGGCAGAACCTGCTCCCACTTGGCACTGTCCCAAGTCCAGGCGACCGAAAGGACGACCTTATCGGCAAGAGTATCCTTGAGCGGAGCGAAGACCTTCTCGATCATGTACGGCTTGACCGCAGCAACCACGATATCGGATACAGCGACAACCTCCGCCGCATCACGACAGGCAAGTATCCCACGCGCCTCACAGCGCTCAACCAGGGCATCGTAGCGGCCCGCGCAGGCACACATGTCGCTCGCAGCCACACCGGCGGCAATCCAGCCATCGGCCATAGCGCTCGCCATATTGCCAAAACCGACAAATCCAATCTTCATATCTCATAGTCCTCTCAGACAGGTTCTTCAAATCGAGAGCTATTGTCCCACGGCATTGTTTCGTATTGCCGACCTATTTGTGATACGGCTCGCCACGGCTAATCTTGCAGGCGCGGTAGACCTGCTCCAGCAGCACCACGCGCGCCAAGTTATGCGGCAAGGTAATGCGTCCAAAGCTGAGCATTTCGTCAGCTCGTGAGCGAACATCGTCGCTCACGCCGTCCGATCCGCCAATCACAAAGGCGATGTCGCTGTTGCCTCGCAACATAAGATCATCGAGCCGCGCCGAGAGTTCCTCACTCGAGCGCTCTTTGCCCTCAATGGCCAGCAGAATCACATGCGCTCGGGGCGGCAGGGCTGCAAGAATCGCCACTCCCTCCTTGTCGCGCGCGGCATCCACGCCGCCCGCCTTGGCCGGGTCGATATCGGCCACCTCGTGCATATCCACCTTGGCATAGGCGCCCAGGCGTTTGGTGTACTCGGCGCAGGCATCCTTCCAAAAACGCTCTTTGAGCTTACCGACGCATACAACGGTGCACTTCACGCGCGCCTACTCCTTCGAATCGTTTTGAACTTTGCCGGCGGTCAGCATCTGCTCGAACATAGAGGCCGACTGCGAAAAGTCGCTCGGCAGCACGACCGTCGATGTTTTACCCGTGCGAGCGAACTCCGTCATCATCTCGGACCATTGCGTAAACATGAACAGCTGGTTGGCCTCATCGTTGCCGACGCCCGTCTCCTGGATAATCTCGAGCGAATCCTTGATACCCAGCGCGATGGCCTTGCGCTGGTTGGCGATGCCTTCGCCCGCCTTTTCCATTGCCTCGGCCTCGGCGGTCGCCTCGGTAACGCGCTTGATGCGGTCGGCCTCAGCGAGCTCCTGCGCAGCAGCGCGCTTACGCTGGGCGGCGTTGATGTCATTCATTGAGTTCTCGACCTCGGTCGGCAGCGCGATCTTGGTGATGAGCGTCGACACGAGGGTAAAGCCGTAGGCGGCCATCTGCTCGGATACGGTGGCGTTGACGTCCTTGGCGATGTCATCCTTCTTGGCAAAGACCTCATCAAGGGTATAGACAGGGATGGAAGAGCGCAGGGCATCGGTAATGAAGTCGCGCATCTGGTCGACGGGCTCCTGCAGCATGTAGTAGCTCTTGTAGATGCCCGAATCTGCCGGGCCGGCTCCCATGTCATAGCTCACGTGGTACTGAGCAGAGACCTCAAGGCCGATAGTCACGTTGTCCTGGGTCTTAACGTCGATCCCAAAACCGTTTTTCATGGTGCGCAGACTCACCGTGGCGGCCTTGCGGTCGATCACGGGCACCTTCATGTGGAAACCCGCGTTGACGATGCGGTTAAACTTGCCCAGGCGCTCGATGATCACAGCATGCTGCTGTTCAACGACATAGCAGGCGTTGGGAAGCAGTAGCAACAAAATGATGATGGGAAGTAGAAGGCTCGTAAGGGCAGCGATAATACCGGATAACAGCATGGTCTCTCCTCCGATGGGCACACGTTGGCACTAGGATACCCGCACAAAGCAGCCATGTGACACCATCAGGAGGCCCATAACAAAAAAGCTCCCATTGCTGGGAGCTCTTTCAATCAATGGTGCGGGCGAAAGGACGTCCGCGTATCCGCTGCGCGGATCCGCACCGGCTTCGCCCGCCTGCCGGCGGACTCGCCAGCTCGCTAAAAACGCTCCGCGTTTTCTTGACGCTCGCTCCTTCGCAGGTTCAAGTCCCTGCGATGGGCCCATAACAAAAAAGCTCCCATTGCTGGGAGCTCTTTCAATCAATGGTGCGGGCGAAAGGACTTGAACCTTCATGGGGTTGCCCCCATACGGACCTGAACCGTACGCGTCTGCCAATTCCGCCACGCCCGCGTGCAGGAATTAGAATAACGGAGCGCCACCGTGAACGCAAGAACTATTTTTGAAAAAGTTTGCAGGCATTGTCCCACGCAGCTTGCGCAATTGCCTCTGCTTTCTCTCCAGTACGATCGACACGGTCGTTGACCAGCGCGTTTGCCGTGATGGAAATCATTGCCGGCTCACACTCAAGACCGCGAATGGGCTCCGGAGCCATATACGGGCAATCCGTCTCGAACAAAATTCGATCGA
Organism: Collinsella sp. LCP19S3_H3; assembly: GCF_052119145.1. Classification (NCBI taxonomy): domain Bacteria; kingdom Bacillati; phylum Actinomycetota; class Coriobacteriia; order Coriobacteriales; family Coriobacteriaceae; genus Collinsella; species Collinsella sp. LCP19S3_H3. Next base: position 32,306 of record NZ_JBQKFW010000008.1, on the reverse strand, counting down.
GCGGGGTTGACGCAAATGCCTCGCGCACATCATTATTGCGCTTAAAGGTGGCCGCACCGCCATAGGCGATATAGCAGCCCAAACCCACAAAGCGCTCCATCGTAGCTCGGTCCTCGCCAAAGCAGTGCAGCACGCAACCGGCCTGAGGCACACCCACCTCGCGCAGCACGTTGTACGCATCCACATGCGAGGAGCGCTCCTCGTCCGTGTCCTCATGACGCAGATGCAGCTCTACCGGCACATTGCGGCGTACGGCAACCTCGAGTTGGCGCGCCATACAGTCGATCTGCACGCTGTGGGGCGCCGGCGCGATGTCGTCATCGTAATCCATGTGGTAGTCCAGACCGATCTCGCCGATACCGACGCATAAGGGATCATCAAGCGCAGCAACGACCTGTGCATGAATGTCATCGGTATAGTCCGGCGCACCATAGGGGTGCACACCGGCGAGATACTTTATCTGCGGAATATCCCGCATCGGCAAAATCTCGCGCACCAGCCAGTCGCTATAGTCCGTCACGCTGCGTTTGTCGGCAATGGGATCAAAGATCGTCACCAACAGGTCGACGCCTGCAGCCTTGGCGCGCACAAGCGTCTCGGGTACTTCCTTGCCCCAAAACGAGAGCAAGTGCGCGTGCGTATCGGCAAGCGGCACCAAGGGCACGGGGCAAGCAACCGTTTTCTTTTTCTTGGTAAACGTCACGCGCTCGTCATTAGGCATCATGGATTAGCTCCTGAGCCAGACGGACAAAATCGGCAACGCCAAGCGTCTCGGCGCGTGTGGTGGGCGCGATGCCGCAAGCCTCAAAGGCGGCATCGAGCACGTCCTTGGCAAAGCCGTTGGCGCTCATGGAATTGCGGATGGTCTTGCGACGCTGAGCAAACGCAGCGTCAATCACGCGGGCCACAAACTCGCGATCAAGCCCCTCGGGCGCTACGCCGTCGACACGGTCGATGCGCACGACGGCCGAATCCACATGCGGCGCCGGCATAAAGCAGCGCGGCGGCACCTCAAAGCGACCCGTCACCTGCGCATACAGGCCGAGCTTTGCCGTATAGCCGCCGTAGGTCTTGTTGCCCGGCGTTGCGGCAATGCGATCGGCAACCTCCTTTTGAACCATGACGACGGCGCGCTTGAGCGCGGGCATCGCCTGGAAGAACTGCAGAATGATCGTCGCTGCCACGTTATAGGGCAAGTTCGCGACAAATACCGTCGGCTCACCGCCCGCGGCCTGCTCAATCTGCTCCGGGCACACCTTGAGCGCGTCGCCCATGATAAAGCGGAAGTTGGCATAGTCGGCGGCATGGGCATCGAGCACCGGCTCGAGCTCGGGATCGGCCTCAATCGACGTGACGCACGCCGCCTCCTGAAGCAGCGCAAGCGTGAGCGTTCCAACGCCCGGACCGACCTCGAGCACGCGCTCATCGCCCGCAAGTTCGGAAAGCTCGCAAATACGCTCGATCACATGGTTGTCGATCAGGAAGTTCTGGCCCAGGCGATGCTTGGTCGCAAGGCCAAACTCCTCCAGCAGCTCCCTTGTTGCCGTGGGGTTTGCCAAAGGCGAAGTTGTCATAGTTGCCTCCTTAGCATGGTGGCGGCGTCTTGAAACAAAAGGGCATGGACCGTTGCGGCCATGCCCTTACACCTAAACAGCAGATTGCCGATATGGCGCGCGGCGTCTTAACCCAGGCGCGGGAACAGCGGCTCACCCTTCTCGACGGGCTGACCACCGGCAAGCAGACCCCAAGCGCAAATGCCCTTGAGATCGTCGCTCGCGGCCTCGTCCTCGCACGACAGGCGGCGCAGGGCCTCGGTAGAAGTCTGGGGCATGAGCGGCATCAGCAGGTGAGCGGCAATGCGGATGGCCTCGAGGAGGTTGTAGATCACAAACGCCAGCTCGTCGGCCTTGGCCTCGTCCTTGGCAAGTGCCCAGGGCTCGGAGTCCTCGATGTAGTGGTTGGCGGCGTGGATGAGCTCCATAACCTCGTCTTTGGCTCCACCGTAATCGAGCACGTCCATCTTGGCCATGTAGCGCTCGGCCAGGCCATCGGCGATCTTTGCCAGCGGGTTATCGAACGCATCGAACGATGCGGGCTTGGCGGGCGCGCAACCATCAAAGTACTTACCGCTCATGTTGAGCGAACGCGAGATGAGGTTGCCCCAGCTGTTAGCGAGATCGGCGTTGTAGACCTGCTCCATGCGATCGAAGCTGATAGCGCCGTCGGTGCCGGGGACCACGTCGGTCATAAAGTAGTAGCGATAACCCTCGACGCCCAGCATGTCGATAACATCCTGCGGGGCAATGGCGTTGCCACGGCTCTTGGACATCTTCTCGGCCTTGCCAGTCTCGGCATTGCGCACGGTCAGGAAGCCGTGAGCAAAGACGTGCTCGGGCAGAGCCTCGCCAATGGCCATGAGCATAGCGGGCCAAATGACGCAGTGAAAGCGAATGATGTCCTTGCCCACAATGTGGAACTGCGCAGGCCAGCGATAGGCCAGCTCGGCACGGGCCTCGTCGGTGTCGACACCGTAGCCGACAGCCGTCATGTAGTTGAGCAGCGCGTCGAACCACACATAGGTCACATGGCCCTCATCGAATGGAACCTGGATGCCCCAGTCAAAGCTCGTACGGCTCACGGAAAGGTCGTTGAGGCCGCCCTCGACAAAGCTACGCACCTCGTTCATGCGGAATGCAGGCTCGACGAAATCGGGATGCTCGTCATAGAGCTTGAGCAGCTTGTCCTGGAAAGCGGAAAGCTTGAAGAAGTAGGACTCCTCCTGCACGCGCTCGAGCGGACGATGACAGTCGGGGCACAGGTGCTGGCCGACGCTGCCGTATTCCTCGTCACCCTTCTGGACCTGCGTGTCGGTAAAGTAAGTCTCGTCGGGCACACAGTACCAACCGTCGTAGCTGCCCTTATACAGGTAGCCAGACTCCTTCATGCGCTCCCACAGATACTGCACCGCATGATGCTGGCGCGGCTCGGTGGTGCGGATGAAGTCGTCGTTGGAGATCTCGAGTTTGCTCCAAAGCTCCTTAAAGTGCGGAGCCTGGCTGTCGGTCCACTCCTGCGGCGTCATGCCATGCTTGGCTGCGGCCTCGGCGACCTTCTCGCCATGCTCGTCCATGCCGGTCAGGAACTTGACGTTATAGCCGGCGGAGCGGCGATAGCGAGCCTGGACGTCGGCGATGATGGTGGAATAAGCCGTGCCCAGATGCGGATCGGCATTGACGTAGTAGATGGGCGTCGTGATAAAGAACGAAGGCTTGCTTTGATCCATGGGGTTTGTCCTCCAGAAAAACGTTGCATACAGGGGATGATTCTAACGCAAGGGCTGGATATCCTCCATCTATTGCATATTGAGCACCATGGCATAGACATCGCGCTTGCGGCGTGAATACTTCTGAGACAGGCGCTTGGCCACCGCAGAGGCGGGCTCCCCCTCCTCGAGCGCGACACGGATATCCGCGCGCAGGGCCTCATCGGGATCCGCTGCCGCTGCGCCAACCGGCACGATGCCGGTCTCCTCGTCTTCACTCGGTGGCGCAATGACCAGCGCAATCTCGCCCTTTACTTTGCCGCGAGCACGCAGCCTCTCGGCAAGCTGGGCGGCGGGCCCGCGCAAGACCTCCTCGTGCAGCTTGGTGAGTTCGCGGCAGACGGCAACCTCACGTTGGGGAAAGACCTCTGCCACGGCCTCGAGCGTCGCCACGATGCGATGTGGAGACTCGTAGAAGATGAGCGCGCCGGGCACCACGGCAAGGCGCTGCAAACGGCGTACGCGGTCGCCGTGCTTTCGGCCCAAAAAGCCCTCGAAGAAAAAATGCTCGCAGGGAATGCCGGACGAAACGAGCGCTGTGACGCAAGCAGAGGGCCCGGGAATAACTTCGACGGGCACATCGGCCTCACGTGCCGCCTCGACCAGCGCCTGGCCGGGATCGGACACGCTCGGCATGCCGGCATCCGAGGCAAAAGCGAGGGTCTCCCCCGCCAGCAGGCGGTCAACCAGGCCGGCGGCGCGGCTGGCGATCACATTCTCGTCACAACGGACAAGCGGCTTGGAAATGCCCAGGTGCATCAGTAGCTTTGAGGTCACGCGCGTGTCCTCGCAGCAGATCGCATCGGCGGCGGCAAACGCCTCGCCAACGCGCGGAGACAGGTCGCCCAGGTTGCCGATGGGTGTTCCGACCACATAGAGTTTGCCCGTATGGGCGCTGTTTTGCGTCATATCAACCTATTCAATCATGCCGCGCTCGAGCGTACCGAGCGCCGCGCGGGCGTCCCATGCTGCGATGCGTTTCTCGGTCTTCCACGTTTGGAAGAACCAACCGGCAGCCGGCGCAAACGAAGCCAGCTGATTGGCGATAAACACGCGCTCGTAGGCATTGCGGCCCTCGGGCGTAACCGACGAGTTAGCAAAGATCGCCGCGCCCGACCATTCGCCCACCAGCACGGGGAACCCTGTCGAAATCGCTTCTTTAAGCTCGCGCTTGTTACGCGAAATCGCCGTCGTCAGCCCGCGGGGGCTCGTGATGTCGAGCGCATGCTCGTCGCGGTAATGGTACAGGTGAAGGTCCATGTAGACGTTCTTGTACTTGGCGCCGCGCATAAAATGCTTCCACTCGCTGGGATGTCCTGAGGACGAAAAGACGACGATCTTGTCCTCGGGCATATACGAACGGACGAGCTCGTAGGCATCGCGATAGAAATTGCGCAGGTAGTGGGCCGGAATGCCATCCGTCATGGTAAAGAGACTCTTGCGGACACTCATTCGAGGTGCATCCAGCAGCTCAATGCCCAGAAGGCTTTCGGCTTCGCCGTAGCGATCGGCCAAACGCTCCAGCACGTCGAGCGCAACGTGACGACCGTTGGTGGACGAATGCCACTCGGCAACAGCCTCCGGCGTGGTGGGCGAATCGTTGGAATCGCCCTGGCCACCGGGCACAGTCGCTAGATCGAGCAGCACGCGAATGTCGTACTTGGCAGCCCACTCAATTGCACGGTCAATGTAGTCGATAACCGAAATGTAGGACGCATCGGACTCCTGCGAGCCAAAGGCATACCAGGGCACCGGCAAACGCACGGCATTGAGACCAATCTGCGCCATACGGCGAAAATCATCTTCGCTTACGAATGTCTCATAATGGCGACGCATGCGCTCGTTATAGGCAGCAGTGCCCATGGCTTCTTGCAGTTCCGCCGCATTGGACGCACCTGTCGCCGCGTACAGCGACGGGGTCACCCAAGGCTCGGGAATAAACCAGCCAGAGAGATTAACGCCGAGTATCCTCTCCATCACGGCCCCCTTCGAATCGTGCAGGGCGAACCCGCATCGTATTGCATAGGAAAAGTATCGTTTTGAGTATACCCGCGCACACGGACAGCCGATCGAACGGTCTGCAAAGTGGCGCAAAAGTAGGAGTAATGTCTGGGCAGGCACACCCGAGATGGTACGCCAAGATGTGCACGCGCGCCGAAGGCAGGCGCCGGAAGGCGCATCCCGTTTTTTTGCTCAATAATGGAATGCATTTTCCGCCAGCAGGCCCAACCGGAAAGCATGTCCCGTAATTTCACGTCATTCCGGGTCGCATTTTCCCAAGCGCCCCTAAAGCGGAAAGCGCATCCCGCTCAGGATTGAAATTCTGGGATGCGTTTTCCGCGGGTCCACATAAAAGAAAAGGACCCCTTTGCAGAGGTCCTAGTCAATTCAAGGTGGCGGGGAAGGGAATCGCGTCCGCGCGCTTCGCGGACGGACCGCTGCGGCGCTTGCGCGCCTTGCGAGCTACGCTGGCAAACGCTATCGCGTTTCCTCAGCTCCGCGCCCTCACGGGGTTCGATTCCGTGCGGGGGCTACATAAAAGAAAAGGACCCCTTCGCAGAGGTCCTAGTCAATTCAAGGTGGCGGGGAAGGGAATCGCGTCCGCGCGCTGCGCGGACGGACCGCTGCGGCGCTTGCGCGCCTTGCGAGCTACGCTGGCAAACGCTATCGCGTTTCCTCAGCTCCGCGCCCTCTCGGGGTTCGATTCCGTGCGGGGGCTACATAAAAGAAAAGGACCCCTTTGCAGAGGTCCTAGTCAATTCAAGGTGGCGGGGAAGGGAATCGAACCCCTGACACGAGGATTTTCAGTCCTCTGCTCTACCAACTGAGCTACCCAGCCATTTGAGGTGTGCCTTGTTTCAAGGCTTGATTAGTATAACCAAGGACGCGCTCCGGTCAACCGAGAATTTGAAAAAAGTTTTTGGACACCGCCTCGGTTCTGTAAAGCAGCACGTCAGAGACATCAATCGGCCGCAAGAAGTTTTTCGCCCAGGGCCTTCAAGCCTGCACTCGTTGCAAGACAGTGGGCGATACAAGGATTGAAGGGCGTTCCAGCACCGCCCAAGCACCGGGACAGGAGCACATGCGCCAGGGGCGGACATTTTCGTAGCGTGCAAGGATATTGCCGCTGCAATCAATAAAGGCAATGTCGATGGGATAAGCCATAAAACAGGTGTGGACCGAAGAGCAGCGCGGAAACGCCATGACGAGCGGCAGTCCGTCAGCCGTAATCGGCACGCGGCCCAGCATGCCGCGCAAGCGTGCGCCAAACGATTCTGCCACCATAAACTCTGCCGGCGACCAACCGAGCCTATTGAGCGCACGCGCGTAGGCAATATAAGACAAGACGGCGCTCACATGACCACCCCCGGTCGCCACGGATCGACCGTAACCGCGCGCTCGTGCGACAGCTTCGCCGGCGTCCCCAGAGAAACGCCGGCAATGCTGAGCAATCTAGGCCACGGCTCATAGTACATGACGCAGGCATAGGTCCTAAACGTCCCGGACAGAGAGAGCAAGCCGCCGTCAGACGACGCCGAGCTCTGCTCGCTCGAGACCTCGACCTGCAGATCATAGCCCTGCATAGCCGCCTGAATCTCGGACTGGACACGCACCGAGGCATCGGCAGAACTCTTGTCGCCCTCCCCTTCCGGCGCCACAGCGTACGCCAGCACGATATCGGGCACCACGCGATCGAAGCGCGCAACGGCGCCGGCAAAGACCATGACGTTGTACACAATGAGCGCAAGCGCCAGCAAAACGGGAGCGACCACGGCCATCTCGACCGTCGCCTGGGCGCGCTCCTCGTACAAGACTGCACCAACGCCCATTACGATCCACCGCCCAAGGCGCCCGCCAGCGTAGCGACATCGACGGTGAGCGGGATGGAGCCGCCGCCGGGCAGAGGAATCTCCGCAAGTGTGAACACCGTACCGCTAATGGTGCGTTCGACTTGATATTCCAACGCCTCGCAAAGCGCCTTGGGATCGGTCACGCCCAACGGAATACTTCGCAGTTTGTCTTGCGCTTGAGAGAGACCGGCAATGTCAGACCCCGGACTCTTAATGACGTTAGCGGAATCGGTCAGCACCGGCTTTCGCAGGCGCAAGTCGCACGGTTCCAAACCCAGCGCCGCCACGGACGCCGAAACGGTATCGCCGAGCCACGATGCAATGGAGCCCAACGCGCCGCTGCCCCCTCCTAGGTCTTTAATCATCTCGTCCATAAGTTCGTCGGCCGCGCCTTGGATGTCTCCGTATCCCACAAGCAGCCGTCCCCAAACATCCATGACGCCATCGAGTACGCCGGCAACGCCGCCCGAGCGCTCTTCCAGTGTCGAGAAAAACCGCGAGAGCACGTTGTTTTGCGCCGTCGCGTTGTCGGGAGCCAAGACCGCGGCAGAGATTGCACCGCGACTGCCGAGCGTAACCGGCTTATTGAATGAAGAGTTGAGCTTACCGGGACTGGTCATATCGCCCGAGACCGCAAAGGCGACCACGCCGTTTCGGCCGGGCGGGGCGATACGCGGCCGCTCGCCCGAAAGCGCCTTGATGGCCTGGTCAAACGCATTACCCGCGCGATCGGCCTCGTCCTCGGTCTGACGCATAAGCTCGAGCTCTTTGTTGCGACATTCGACGTAATCTTCCAGAGCCCTTTTAAACTCGTCAAAGTGATACTCGAAGCCGTTTTCGATAAATGATGGAGGCATGAGGGCGCGACCCAGGTCAACGACGTCAAATTGGCACTCCTCGCACACATCGTGGCCATCGTAATCGACGACGGATGCCAACCCGCCCGGCGACCCATTCTTATAGTTGGGGCATCCGGTCCCATAGTGCAGGTATGTCTTGCCACCAATATCACTCGTAGGCCACATGGCATCGGTGTAGAGCTGGGTTCCCTTCACCTCATCTGGAGTGCGTGGCAGGAATGGAATCTGGGATAAGATTTTTTCACCATCATCTTTAATATACGAGTGATCGAGTTCTTCGATTGCATAAGCGTAAAACGCTTTGCGCGCGACAGACTCCGCCTCCATCTCTACACCCCCACCAAGCGGTCTTTCATTCGCCAGACGCCGGCGGTAATAGGTCTTCGCACGATTTAGGGCGATCTGCGGCTCCCAATCGATACTCGAAGTATAGTGGCGGTTTTGTTCACCCGATAGCTTTGCCAAGCTCCCCGCACGCTCCCACATACATGAGTACTTGCCAATCGCATTCTCATCCGATCCGCCACAGTCCGCAAGCCAGGCGCGCTCTTTGGCCTTCGCCGCATCCTCAGAGGCCTTCTGCAGCTCCACAGCTGCGCGGTCTAAATCTTCCGACGTCTTTTTAATGGCATCGGTCGAGATTTCTGACCCCTCGAGCGCAACAAAGTCCGACTCCGATGTCCTGGGCACGGCGAGCGCTGTGCCGGTATAGGTCACGTTATCGGCATCCTGCGCCGAAACAGCCTGCGTAGCTCGCGCGGCAACCAGATATGGCAGAGCCGTTTCGACTTTTTGCAAACCCTCCGACGCACTTTTGGCAAACCTATTGCGCGTTTTAATAATCTCAATCCCGGTATCGACCATATCGCTTGCGGCTATTTTCCCACCCGGCACCAGCATGGCAACCAAGCCGGTGCCGATTGTGGCAAACCCCGCCAGGCCCAAGCTCAAAATGCTCGCATCCACCACCGTGGCCGCTGTATGGTAGGACGATATCACGTTGGCACCCGCCAGAGCACCGCTATCGGCCGCCACCTGGGTATCCCCGGCACGCGACATACTCCATATCGCCGCCGTCGACGAAAACAGCAGCGTAAGCACCACAAGTATGACGACCGCCGAAGAAAGCGTAGTGTAGGCACCGTCCTCGATAAACAAGTCGATACCGGAGCGGCCCATGAAGCCGCCCCGCTTGCGGCGGGCATTCGACCGGCAACGGCACACGAGCCCTCGCATCATTCGCAGCAGGCGACGCCTAATCCCACGCGGCAATCCACGAATCATAGTCTCCCTCCAGCCATCCGGGACGCGATCGATACGAAACGTCGACTTTCAACTCAACATTCCCTCCTCCCCCCACATTGCCCATGGCCTGCGCGAACGCGCCGATCACGGGCAGCGGCTTTACATCACCCGCGATAGATACAGACGAAACGCCCCCTGCGTCCGCCCGGCCAAGCTCGATATCCCACGACAGCGGTCCGCCGGCGTGAAAGATCGAGACATCGGGCACCGCGGCGAGACGGCGGCGGGCAAACTCCTTGAGGTCGTCGTCCTCCGCCGTCGTCGTGGTCATGAGCCGCGCCGTCTCGGCGGCGGCAGACTCCATGACCGCACGCGTATAGAGCAGGCACACCGGCTGCAGCGCAAGCAGGATGAGCGTCAAAAACGTCGGCAGCAAAAAGGCGGCCTCGACCGTGGACTGCGCCCAATCCTCGCGCGCGATATCAATAGAGCGCGATGTCTTTGGCGCCTGCGGCGGCGTCGATAACCGATGTCGAGGCGACGCCATGGGACGCCGCCCGTGCAGCCAACGCCGCCAAGCGTCCGTCGGTGCCGGCGCGCCAAAGCCCCGCAATCGCCAGCACGATGGAAAGCAGCGCCATGGTGACGATGGCGTACTCAACGGTCGATTGGGCAGACTCCTCGCGCAAAACGTCAAGCATTTCACGATCCCTCCTTTGACCCCGGTGCTTGCGGAACCAAGCGCACCGCGCGTAAGCGGCACGAGGCGTCGCCGGCATCCGCGGCAACCGTCACCATGTCGACCCAGCCGCGCCCATCGCGCACGATGGCGCCCCATACGTTGCCCTTGATGTCGAGGTAACCGCTTAGAGCGAGCTGGGCTGTGGGCACCTCGCGATAGACACGCAACAGGTCCGCGGCAGCCTCGGTCATCGGTCGCTCCTCGGCCCATGTCAGCCGGGCTGCGACTGCGTTGTCCTCAGATGGCCCCGCCGCAGCATCCGCCCGTTCGTCGAGTGCCCGCAGAAAAGTTTGTGCCGTGACGGCGGCATCCCTGTCGGCCGTGTCCCGCGCTTTGTCATCGGGAGGCGCCACCGCGCCCGAGCTCCCATCCGCGACGGCCCCAGAACGCTGCTGTCGCACGACATTCAGCCCCCAGAGCGTCGCCGCTATCGCCACAATCAGGCAAGCGAGCACCAGCAGCACGCCAACAGAATGCCCGCCTTCTACAGGCTGTTGATGCCGTCTTTGATCGCGTTCCATAGCTTTTCGACGTTGCCCTTAAATGCAACGATGGCAATGATCGCGATTACCACGAGCACGCCGACCAAGATGGCGTACTCGGTAGTACCCTGCGCGCTTTCCTCCTGCACCAGCGCCTTGGCACGTTGACAGGAACGCATTGCACGGTAAAGCGTCCGACTCCAAACCCTACCCATAACGTCAGCCATTTTGTTCATGTATTCCTCCCTACATCATCCCGCCTGCTCCCAGCAGCGGGCCCAATATGGATAACAGCAGTGCCGGCAAGATGAGCGTGCCAGTGGGAATCAGCAGCTTGACGGGCGCTCGTTCAATCTCGCGCTCGACCGCGGCACGATGGGCGGCGCGGATCTCGCGACTTTGGGCAGCAAGGGTCTCGGCAAGCGGGGCACCCAGGGCGAGCGCTTGACCCACCGTAATGGCAAAGGTCTCGAGCGCCCGCACGTCCAGGTCCTGCGCGGCCGCCAACAACTCGTCCTCGCGCGCTCCCACGCCCACCTGCCACGCCATGCATGCCCGTTCAAGCCGAACAGTCAGCGCCGATCGACGATTGGCGCAAAAGATCTCGAGCGCCGCATCGAACGAAAGGCCGGCGGAAAGCCCCAGGCGCACCACATCAATCATCTCGGACACCTCGCCGAGCGAAACCTGCGCTGAGTTGTCCACGCCAAATGCGCCCCTCACCCGCGCAATAGCGGCATCGATCACCGAATAGGCCGCAGCAACGACCAGCACCGCCTCGCCCCTGAAAATCTCCATGGTCTGGCGCACATCCGAGCGCTCCAGGCCCGTCGCGACAAATACGCCGAAGGCGCACAGGCAAGCCGTGGCGGCAACCAGGGCGCTCACAGCTCCACCCGCATAATGCGTCGGATAACCATTAGGGCGACGCCGTTAAGGGCAAGCCCCAGAACCACGGCGCCGGCGCCTACCGGCGTTGCGAGACCGTAGCGAAAATCTGCCGAAAGCAGGGCCAGCACCGCGCACATACCCGCCGGCATCGCCGCGACCATATGCGCCGACATGCGCGCCTGCGACGTTTTGACATCCAGGCGGCGCTTGAGCTCGATACGCTCCCCCACCATGCTCGACGCCTCGGACAGCAGATCGGCAAGCGGGGCACCGGTCCGCTGCGACACCTTGAGCGCCAACGTGACAAGCGAAAGCCCGGGGGCGTCGATGCGGACAAGCAGGTCGTCGAGCGCATCGGCAGCCGAAATGCCACAGTCGATCGCCGCCGCTACCAGCAGAAACTCGGTATGCACCGGCTCTTGCGCGTGAGCGCCCACAAACCGCATGCCCTGGGCCAGCGAATGTCCCGAGGCAAGCGACATGGAAAGTGCCGTAAAGGCCTCGGGCATAGCTTCCTCCACATCGCGCTGCTCGCGTCGGTGGTCAAAGATGTCGCGTGCGGCGCCCGCGGCAAAGGGCGCAACCGCCCCCAAAACAAAGCCGATGGGCGATAGCGACACCACGGCAAGTGCAAGGCAGCAGACGCCACTCGATAGGAACAGGAACGCCAAGCGTGAAGCATCATCCTCAACGACAAGACCGATGCGGCGCACGGGAACCAACGATACCCAGGAGCGGGCGATCTTTTTTAGCAGATCATTTTTCACCAGCTCGCGTGGCAGCTTCTCGGCCACCGATTCAAACATATGGCGCACCAGCTCCGCCGGCGGCATCCTCGGCACATGAGGCTCCACTCCGCATACCGTCGCGACCGAAAACCCGGCAAGGCCCCCTACGACGAGGGGCACAACGACCTCCATTCGTCCACCTCCTCCTGCGTAAGCGTTCCCGAGCGCAAGCCCTCTGCGATAAACGGCGGCTCGCGGTTGAGGGTCCAGGTGCGCTCGGCGGCATCGAAGGTCACGTAGCGCTCGAGTTCCACGCCACCCGACGCGCCGCGTCGCACCCCCGAATAGGAGGACACAAAACGCCGGCCGTCCGCATGGCGCTCGGACATCACGATGCCGTCGAGCGCCATAGCGATTTGTTCCTCGATAAGCTCGCTCGGCAGATCGATGCCATAGCGCGCAAGCAGCGTCAAACGCACCACGGTCTCTTGTTCGGTGCCCGCATGAAGCGTGGTGAGCGACCCATCGTGCCCGGTGTTCATGGCCTGCAGCATGTCGCAACATTCCGCACCGCGTACCTCACCCACCACAATACGGTCGGGACGCATACGCAGGGCGTTGGTCACCAAGTCGCGGATTGTCACCGCACCCTCACCCTCAATTGAAGCCTCGCGCGCCTCCAGGCGAACCACATGCGGGTGATGCGCGAACTTGAGCTCGGCGGAATCCTCGATCGTCACGATGCGCTCGCCGGTAGATATCTCGCACGATAGCGCGTTGAGCAGCGTAGTCTTGCCCGACCCCGTACCGCCCGCAACCGCCAAATCTTGGCGCAGCGACACCGCACACGAAAGCAGTTGCGCATACCAAAGCGGCAGCGACCCCAGGCCCACAAGCTCGTCCAACGAACAGATGCGATCCGAGAACTTGCGGATAGTGAGGATCGGCCCATCGATCGCCACGGGCGGAATCACCGCGTTGACGCGATAACCTGTTTTGAGGCGGGCGTTGACGATGGGACTGCGCTCGTCGATACGCCTGCCCAGCGGCGAGATGATGCGGTCGATGAGCACGCGGATCTGCTCGTCATCCTCAAACGCATGCTCGATAGGGTATAAGACCCCGCCGCGCTCAAAGAAAGCCGAGCGGCAACCGTTGACCATAATCTCGGTGACGGTGTCGTCCTCGATGAGCGGCTGCAGCGGGCCCAAGCCCACCACGTCATCCAAGATCTCGTTGATGATGGTCTCACGCTCGGGCGTCGCCAGATCGGTCAGTTCTTCCACGTTGAGTGCCGCCTCCACCGCAGGACGCAATTCCGAGCGGGCAAGAACCGGATCGACGTAGGCACTGATGCGTGCCACCTCGTCGTAGCCCACGCGGTCCATCACGGCCCGCTTGGTGCGGCGCTTGACCGCACGGCGCCGTCCCACATCGACAGGTGCCGTCGCCGCTGCCGCACCGGCTGCTTTAATTCTCGTTTGCAGGCTCATCGGCAATCACCCTCACGCGACCAGGGAAGGCGGATGCGCGGGCGTTCGGTGCGCGTTGCACGGTCGGCGACCATATCGCTCCAAGGGCCGACGGCGCACCCCAGTTCCACGAGCATCTCACGCGTGGCCTCGCGCACGCTGGTCGCGAAAGCGCTGGTCTGCCCCACTGCCTCGTCAGCGCGCCCAAACGCCATGAGCGCGGCGAGATCCTGCCCGCCATCGGCGATACGAATCTTGGAGCTCAACGCACAGGCAATCTCAAAGCGCATGGCGATATCCTCGTCCGCCCCACGCGCGCCAAATCGGTTGAATACGGCGCTCATGCGCGTGCGCGGCACGCCCACACGGCTCGCCAGCTCAATGACGCGCGCTGCAGACGTCGCGGAAGAAACTGCCGCATCACCCACGACAAGGCAACGGTCGCACGCTGCCACCGCAGCCGCCACGGCATCGCCCCAAAAGACCGAGGTATCGATAAGGACCACGTCGGACTCACAACGCAAGATGTCGAGCAGCAGCTCTACCGGACGCGCCATGAGCTCGGCGCGCTCGGGCGCTGCGACAGGCCCCCAAAGCGTAACGCCTGGGGCAACGCGCATCGATGCAGCGACCACGTCTTGCTCCGCAAGTGCGCCCGCGACCGACGGCTCGATAAGTGTCGCCATGTCATGCGGGGCATCGGCGCCCAGCAAGTCGTAGAGATTTCCAAACATTAGGTCCAAATCGAGTACGGCAGCTCGCAGACCCAGCAACGAAGCGGCATGCGCCATCGTGGCGACAATCGTCGATTTGCCACAGCCGCCCGATCCCGAGACGGCGCAGATGACCGGAGCTCGATGCGACGTCGACGCAGTGTCTGCCAGCGGTGCAGGGGCTGACGACGTGGGCGGCAACGTCCCCGTCTCGCCAGCCGCACCCAAGTGCTGCGTCCACGCCGGCACGGCAGGCTGCTCAAACGGTAGGGGCGGAACTGGGGATTCCGCTGTCACGTCGACGTGCGGGCCATCACCCGCGACAAGGCCCTCGACCTCATCGAGTCCATCGGCCAGGCTCACGCCGTGCACGTATCCCATATCTACGGCCAGGAGGTCTTCGCCATACGGCACCGACGCTCCGACGTCACCACATGCAAGGGGGCCCGGGGGGCGCCGAACATGCTCGGCTTCCGCTTTCCCATAGTCATCAACACGCGGGCCTCTTGTAGCGCGAGGCGCCCCGGGTTCCCTATCAACAAAAACATCGGGCTCAGGCGACACGCCCCAATCGGAATCAACCGCTCCCTCGCCCACATGTCCGCTGCCGCATATGCTGTGCGCAGCGATGACCTCGGTCGCCCCCGCGCGAAACAGCCCCTCGATATCCGACGGATCGAGCGCCTCTATCAACACGATGACGCGGCTCATGCGTCCTTCGGCAGTCAGGCGCGCGACGGCCTCTCGCACATCTTTAGTATCAAACAGGGATGCCGCGATAATGGCAGCGCCACGGCGCGAAGGAAACGCCCGAGCCATAGACACCAACCCGTCTAGGTCGCCCACGCGAAGCACCTGCGCGCCCGCATCGCGGCCCTCGACTTCCTGCTGCAGCAGTCCGTAATCGCCACACGCGCAGCACGCAAGCCAGATCGCCTTCATCACTCGTCGCCTCCGCTCTTTTTGCCGCGTGCCGTGGCGGGAATCGTCAAGCTGACCGTTCCCTTGCCCGAGGCCCCCAGCAATTCCTTGACGTCTTTGGGGTCGGCCGCCAGCGTCACCCACTCGACCTTGCCTTCGCGCGTGGCACCGGCCTCGTCGCTGGTATCGATCACATACGCGCCGCACAGCCGGTCGGTCACGCCGTCTTTTTGCACGTACACATCCACGTAGCTGCCCACGCCTGCGGCTCCGCCCACCGAATGCTCGGCATCGACCGCCACCGAAACGGCAACCTTGCCCTTGGGCACCTCGAGCGTATGGCTCTCGGCTTTGGTGTAGACATCGCAGACCACGGCATTTTTGGGAATACGCGAGGTCGTCACGTCGCCACGCACCTGGCGCAGCTCGGTCGCCGCATCGCGCGGCAGCAGGCTCGCGAGCCACTCTTGGGTTACGACATTGGTCTCGTCGAGGGTCTCACCCACATCGATATCACGTGCGGCAACGCAAACTTCGACGCGATCGCCGCCGTATTTGGCCAAGGTTTTGGCCTGGGCCTGCTCAGCCCGCGAACGAACCGATGACCCGTAAACCATGCAGAGTGCCGCGGCGAGCACGCCCGCTGCCAGACTGATGGCGATGCGCTTGCTCTTGTTCACGGCAGCTCCTCTCAAGACAGCACTGGGCGGATGGGATGCCCGTACCACTATTGTCCGAGCGGCCAAGCAACAAAACAGCGCGATCACCATCTTGGTTTTAAGTGTCAAACCAATTACCAGCCAAGAGCTGACCAACCCGTCAAGCCCGCGGCAAGGTTTTGGTCAGCGCGTCGGCAAAACGCTCATTTAAGGGCGCATCGCCAGTAAAAAAGCCGCCTCCCGCACAGTTGGAAGACGGCTGTCATAGATAAATTCAATTACAGATGGACATCGGGATCGAGCATTTGGGCACTCACACGCATGGATGACGCCAAGTTTTGGAACGTTTCCAGGCGCAGGCCATCGATCTGCCCGGCATCGGCGGCCTCGCGAACGGCGCAGCCCGGTTCGTGGGTATGCGTGCAGTCGCCAAACCGACACGCACGCGACGCCTCGACGATCTCGGGGAAGGCACGCGCCAGGCCCCGCTCGTGACCAACGAGTGGCAAACTGCGCAGGCCCGGAGCGTCGGCAATGACGCCGGCGTCGCCCGGCAGCGCCACCATCACGCGCGCGACCGTGGTATGGCGGCCTTGGTCGTCGCGCTCGCGCACACCACCGGTAGCCAGCGCATCGTGGCCCAGCAGCGCATTGAGCAGCGTCGACTTTCCGGCCCCCGACTCACCCAGGATCATGGCGCACGTTCCCGCCGGCACGCAGGCGCGCACCTCGTCCAAACCACGGCCTTCGGCAGAGGACGTCACGATCACGCGCACGTCCGGGCCCACCAGACGGCGCACGCGATCCAGATCGCGCTCGAGTTCCGCGGCCTCGCAGCGGTCGGCCTTGGTAAGCACCACCACCGGCTCGGCATCGCAGTCGAGCGCCAACACCAGCGAGCGCGCCACGCGGTCGAGCAGCACCTCGCCGGCGCCAAGTGCCTGCACGATCAGCACGCTATCCACGTTGGAACAAAGCACCTGACGCTCGCCGCGGGCGCGGCCACGCCAACGCTCAAAACTCGTGTGTCGTGGCAGAACGCATTCGATTACGCCCATGTCGTGCCCGGGCGCACGACGCACCGCCACGCGGTCGCCCACAGCCGGCAGCAGCACCTCGTCCTCGCCACGCGACTTGGCAAACCCCACGGCATGCTCGGCACGAAAGGTATCGTCGGCCGTCGCCACCAGCGGAAACCCGCGATCTAAGCGCACCACGGCACCCAGCTGCATCTGCTCGGGCTCCTCGGCTTGGGCGCAAAAATCGTCAAATGCCGCCTGCTGAGCCGCGGCGACCGGCAGATCGCCAAACGCCGGAACATCCTGCAGCGCATCGAGTCCCGGCACGCTCGCCAGCAGCTCCTCGACAGACGCGGGGGCTTCGGTCGCAAGCTTCCGACGACGATCACGCTTGGCCCGCGCCCCCGTCGTCTTTTTCTTCGCCTTAGCCCTAGCCTTGCCCACAAGCGCCTCCCAGCACCACAAATCACAACTGAGCAGGTATTTTAATCAAAAAGAGCTGGCCGGGCAAAGCCCGACCAGCTCACACACTTTCCCTCAGCCAATGGTCCCGAGAGGCCATCCGAAGGCCCGACCGCCGGGAGGGGTTTCTTCTGAGCGATCCCGCAGCGCGAAGCGCGAGGACCAGCGAAGAAGAAACCCCGCAGGCGGTCGGGCCGGTGGGAAGGACGGCCTTTCGACCTACTCCTTCTCGACTGCGCGCATGATCGCCTTGTAGATCTCCATCAGCGGAATGATCAGGAAGGCAAGGCCCAGCGCGGCGATAACGCCCTTGAGCTCAAGCGTCACGGGGCCAAAGAACATCTCGGCAAGCGTCGGCTGCACGGTTACGATCACCGTCAGCACCAGCGCCAGCGCGGCAGAGGCCCACAGCCACTTGTTCTGCTTCTTCATCTTAAACAGCGACGTGCGGCGGCTGCGCATGTTAAAGCAGTGGAAGATCTCGACCATGTTGAGCGTGATGAAGGCCATCATCACGCCTTCCTCGTCGGCGACGCCGGCGATCATATCGGAGATGTGGATGTAGCCCATGTCAAAGTACACGCCCACAAAGAAGCTCGCCAGCACCAGCGCGGCAATGATCAAGCCCTGGACCACGCAGTCCAGACCCATATTGCCGGCAAAGACGCCGTCCTTGGCGTTGCGCGGCTTGCGCTTCATGATGTCGCCCTCGGCATCCTCCATGCCCAGCGCGAGCGCGGGGAAGCAGTCGGTGACCAGGTTCACCCACAGCAGCTGCACCGGCTGGAAGATGGTAAAGCCGATGAGCGTGGCGATAAACACCGAGAACACCTCGGCAAGGTTGGCCGAAAGCAGGAACTGGATGACCTTGCGGATGTTGTCGTAGATGCGGCGACCCTCTTCGCAGGCACCGATGATGGTGGCGAAGTTGTCGTCGGCAAGCACCATGTCGGCGACGTTCTTGGTAACGTCGGTACCGGTGATGCCCATGCCAACGCCGATGTCGGCGCGCTTGATGGACGGGGCGTCGTTGACGCCGTCACCCGTCATGGCCACGATCTGGTCGCGCGACTTCCAAGCCTCGACGATGCGGGTCTTGTGCTCGGGCTGGACGCGGGCGTACACGCCGTAGTCCTCGATGTGCGCGTCGAGTTCCTCGTCGCTCATGCGATCGAGGTCGGCACCGGTGATGGCATGGCTGCGATCGGTGACGATACCCAGCTGCTTGGCAATGGCCACGGCGGTGTCGATGTGGTCGCCCGTGATCATGACGGTGCGGATACCGGCATCGTGGGCCTCGCGGATGGCGTCGGCGACCTCGGGGCGGACCGGGTCAATCATGCCGGACAGGCCGCAGAAGACCAGGTCGTGCTCGAGCGCGGCGGGGCTGCAGTCGCTCGGGACCTCGGTGTAGGTGCGGCTTGCCAGCGCCAGCACGCGCAGGGCCTCGTCGGCCATGGCCTTGTTGGCGGCCACGAGCTCGGCACGACGCGCCTCGGTCAGGGGGACGACCTTATCGCCCTCGTAGATGTGGGTGCACAGGCCGATCACCACGTCGGGCGCGCCCTTGGTGTATTGCTCGTACTCGCCGTCCAGGGTCTCAACGACCACGGACATCATCTTGCGGCCCGAGTCAAACGGGGCCTCGCCCACGCGCGGGTGCTCGGCAGTCAGACCAGTGAGGCCCGCCTTTCCGGCATCGTTGACGAGCGCGCACTCGGTCGGCTCGCCCACGGCCTCGCCCAGTTCCTCGTCCCACTGGGCATCGGAGCACAGCGCCATGCCTGCCAGGAACTTCTCCTTAGGCGCAGCGAGCTCGTGCTTGACGACGGTCATCTTGTTTTGGGTAAGGGTACCGGTCTTGTCGGAGCAGATGGTCTGCGTGCAGCCGAGAGTCTCGACGGCAGAGAGCTTGCGGATAATTGCCTGGCGCTTGGCCATCTTGGTCACGCCAAGAGACAGCACGATGGTCACGACGGCGACCAGGCCCTCGGGGATGGCGGCGACGGCGAGCGAGACGGCGACCATAAAGGTGTCGAGCAGGGCAGTCGGGTCGGTAAGGACGTTGCCCACGCCGTGGCGGACGATGTCGACGCCAAAGATCACGACGCAGATGACGATCACCATAATGGTGAGGATACGGCTGAGCTCGGCGAGCTTCACCTGCAGCGGCGTGAGCTCTTCCTTGGCCTCGGCCAGGGCACCGGCGATCTTGCCCATCTCGGTATCCATGCCGGTGCCGACCACGACGGCGCGGCCACGGCCGTACACAACGGTGGAGCCCATGTAGCACATGTTCTTGCGGTCGCCGAGCGGCACGTCATCGGTGCCCGCGGCAAGCTCGATCACGTTGGCGTGCTTCTCGACCGGCACCGACTCGCCGGTGAGCGCGGCCTCTTCGATTTTCATCGTGGCGCTCTCGAGCACGCGGCAGTCGGCCGGGACGGAGTCGCCCGCCTCGAGCATGATCACGTCGCCGGGTACGAGCTCGGCGCTCGGCAGGTGCACGAGTTTGCCGTCGCGTAGAACCTTGGACTGCGCCGCGCTCATCTCCTGAAGGGCCTCGAGGGCCTCCTCGCTCTTGGCTTCCTGGACCACGCCCAGCACCGAGTTGACGATAACGACGAACATGATGATGGCGACATCGGCAAAGTCCGCCTCGCCCTTAACCATGCCCGTGAGCGCGCTGATAACGGCGGCAACGATCAACATGATGACCATGGGGTCGGCCATCTGCTCAAAGAAACGCTTCCACAGCGGCGTCTTCTCGGCTTCCTCAAGCTTGTTAGGGCCTGTCTTGGCGAGGCGCGACGACGCCTCGTCGTTGCTCAGGCCGAGGTTCTCATCGACACCTTGGTCGCTGAGCACCTCCGCCGCGGCGGACAGGTATTCCTTTTGCATATAGAGTCCCCTCCTGGGATTCGGGCCACTCAGCAGATTGATGCCCGATCATAATTCCCAGGAGAAGGGCAAGGGCTCATCAAGGCTGCCGTGCTGAGCGGCAGTTGATAGTGGAGCTATGGTACCCCAAAGCGACGCGTCTAGCCAAAACAATCCATTTGGAAATATGGTCCGTATGCAACGATGCGGACCGTGTGATGCTCAATACTGATAAAACGTTTTTTCTTAGGCGCGTCGCCAAACTAAAATATCACCCAGATAGCAGCGGTTAGAGCGGTTGGTAAAGTTTTTTCATATACCGTTTTTCCCGTAAAAAATGAACTTCTAATTCGGCATACGGTCGATTTTTTGGGGTATTCGGTCGGTATTTCGTTATAATCAACTCAGTTTTATTTCTTATGGTTTATCTATCAGCGCAAGACGATGTCAGATGGAGGTCTGAATGTACAAGCGCACTAAGATTGTATGCACCATGGGTCCCGCCTGCGATAGCGACGAGACCATCCGCGAGATGATCAAGGCGGGCATGAACGTCGCCCGTTTTAACTTCTCGCACGGCTCCTACGACGAGCACCACGGTCGCATCGAGCGCGTCCGTCGTATTTCCAAGGAGCTCGGTATGCCCGTCGGCATCCTGCTCGACACCAAGGGCCCCGAGGTCCGCACCGGTCTTCTGGTCGACGGCAAGAAGGTTGCCGTCAAGACCGGCGACAAGATCGTCGTCACCGCTCAGCCCACGTCCGAGGATTTCCACGGCACCGCTGAGCACATCTCCCTCGACTACCTGGCTCTGCCCTCCGAGGTCGAGAAGGGCTCCCTCATCCTGATCGATGACGGCCTGGTTGCCCTCGAGGTCGAGTCCGTCGACGGCCAGGACATGACCTGCGTCGTCAAGAACGACGGCCTGATCGGCGAGCGCAAGGGCGTCAACATGCCCAACGTCAACATCTCGCTGCCCGCCATCACCGAGCGCGATCGTCAGGACATCCTCTTTGGCCTGACCGAGAACATCGACTACATCGCCGCTTCCTTCATCCGCGACGGCGAGTCCGTCCGCGGCATCCGCGAGCTTTGCCGCGAGAACGGCGGCGAGCACGTGACGATCTTCCCGAAGATCGAGTGCGCCCTGGGCGTCGAGAACTTCGATGAGATCCTCGAGGCTTCCGACGGCATCATGGTCGCCCGTGGCGACCTGGGCATCGAGATCAAGCCCGAGCTCGTTCCGCACATCCAAAAGGAGATCATCGCCAAGTGCAACGCGGCCTACAAGCCCGTTATCACCGCTACGCAGATGCTCGACTCCATGCAGCAGAACCCGCGCCCGACGCGCGCCGAGGTTGCCGACGTTGCTAACGCCATTTACGACGGTACCGACGCCGTCATGCTGTCCGGCGAGTCCGCTGCCGGTAAGTACCCGGTCGAGGCCGTCAAGATGCAGGCCAGCATCGCTCTCGAGACCGAGAAGCACCTCCCGGCTCACGCTCCGCTCGAGGTTCCGACCGATGCTCACGGCACCCGCGTCGTCAACAACGTTGTGGGTATGTCCGCTGTGAACATGGCCACCACCGTTGGCGCCAAGTGCATCACCGTGCCGACGACCACCGGCCGTACCGCTCGCCTGATCTCGCACTTCCGTCCCAACATGCCGATCTGCGCGTTCTCCCGCCACGAGTGGGCCGTCCAGCAGATGATCATGTACTGGGGCGTTATCCCGCACAAGGCCGAGATTACCCAGGGCACCGTCAACGGCACGATCGTCAAGGCGATCGAGACCGCTAAGGAGCTCGGCTACGTCGAGGCCGGCGATTTGACCGTCGCTACCGCCGGCGATCCCCGCATGAGCGTCCAGCTTGAGGACAAGGTCTCCTCGACCAACGTCGCTTACGTCGCTCAGGTGCGCTAAATCGTACTTGCAAGCACATTTGCATTGCAAAGGGCCCGGAAGGCTTCGCCTTCCGGGCCCTTTTTAAGACCTACTTCATATGCCGCTTCATCGATTTGTGTTCAATCGCGAACCTTTCCGATGCCGAGCGCACCACCGAAGATGCCCTGCAACGGAAGCTGTTGGTCAATTGGGGTGAACTGTTCACCGTTACGTCAGCCGGCTAGCAGCTAGCGATCAGAGGGACTGCAGGGACGTCAGAATCGTCAACACGGGCGGCAAAACCCGCCTCGGTTAGCTCGACGACCTCGGTAAACGTTGCGTCAAAGAACTCTTCGGTCAGCAGGCGGTACGGCGGATGATCCGTATTGCCGGGGTTTTCGCGCACAATCTCGTGCATAACGCCAATTGTCTTGAGCACATACTCTTGTGGGATCGAATACTGACCAAACTGGGCCGCCGCGGTATAGAGGCGATCGGTCGCACGCGGGATAGAAACGATGCCGAGCGTCTTGCCAAACCAGTCAAAGTCTCCCTGCTTTTTAATGCGGAATTCCTCGCACGGCTTGCCGCCGCGCGCCTCGAGATATTGGTTCACGCGCGTGTTCCACACGGTATCGGCCGCCAGATGCGACCAAACGCCCAGCGTCAAATCGAGTAGCGACTGCGCCACGTCATCGGGCGCGAGCGAAAACTCGGCGGCGCCGGGGCCGTCAACCGGCTCGGCGTCTTTGTAGCGCTGCGGATAGTGCACCCGATTGAGCCTTTCACGCTCTTCGACAATCGAGGTCGCTGCAGCCGGCGCACCCGCCGGCGCACCTTCAAGCAACGGCGCCACATAGGTGTCCCAAAACTCATGCTCGCGTGGCTTAGGAATGGGCTCGGGCTTGGCAAAGTGCGTGATGCGATACGGGATGGGGTCGGCAATACCGGGAACCATGTAGCCCACAAAAATGTCCGGAACCACGCTGCCAAACAAAAAGGCATTGCGGTCACGCACGTTATCGGCAAGCGCGCCGGCACGCGCCAGAAGTCGTTCCGTCTGAGCGATATGAATATTCCAACTTGGCATAGCCACCCCCGTAAAAACCCGGATAACTATACCATTCGCAGCAAGTCACGCGCGCGGCCGCAACCCCAATATGCAGCAGCTATTCTGCTGCACCGTTTTCGGTTCCATATGACGGCACGGGAGCCTCGACCACGTGGTGATATCGATCGATATAAATCGCACGGGCCCCAAGACGTCGTACTAAATCCTGATGATGCGTGCTCATCAAGACCGTCTTACCGGCAGCAACATAAGCCAGTAGAAAGTTGACCACGATGTCGCAAGATTCCTCGTCAAGTCCGTTGGTAGGCTCGTCGAGCACCAGAATATCGGGGTTCATCGATACGACGGCAGCCAGCGCCACACGCTTCTTTTGCCCGCCCGAAAGCTGATAGGGCGAGGCATCGACCAGATCGGCAACCTGAAACAGCTCCATGGCATCACGGACGCGGCGCCCAAGCTCGTCCGCCGAAAGCCCCATTTGAGCCGGGCCAAACGCGACCTCCTCGCCGACCGTGGCGCAAAAGAGCTGTGCATCGGCGTTTTGGAACACGAAGCCCACGCGCTGATGGAACCGCTGGGCCATCGCGGAATCCTTGAGATATGCCGCATCGACCACATGTCCATCAAACAGGTACGTACCCGCATCCGCAAGCTCAAGGCCGTTGATAAGCCGCATGATCGTCGTCTTACCGCAGCCGTTGGGTCCAAGCAGCGCAACCAGCTCACCGCGATTAACCTGCAGCGACACGCCATCGACCACCGTATGGCCCGCATAGGAAAACACCACGTCGCGAAACTCGATGAGCGGCGTGGCCTTGGCGCCGGCAGCACCGCTCGCACCCATCGCACCATTTGTATCGTTTGCCAAAACGTCGCCCTTCCCTGTTCACATCGACGGCTTGACCGCCCGCGCTACAGCACCGCGCAGAACACGGCGAGCAGCACCACAACGGCCGCATAGACCGCGTCGCGCCAGCCAAAGCCGTTCCGCGCAGGCGCCGGATATGCGCCGGCAAAACCGCGGCAAAGCATAGCCTCGTCCATCGCGCGGCTGCATTCCATCGCCTTGATAAAGGTCATGCCCATGATACCCGCGATCGAATCGGTACGCGAAAATCCTGCAGGCGCGCGGCCCACACTGCGAAGCATGACCGATTCGCACAGGTCGTGCGCCGTGCGACCCAGCACCTCGATGTGTTTGAGCGCCATATCAAACGTAAAGATAACCTCGTCGGGCAGGTGCAGCATCTTAAGCGCCGCCGACATGCGACTCCAGGTAAGCGTCCACGAAACGCCCAGCACCAATGACACATTAACAAAGGTCTTGAGCGCAATCTTGAGCATGGCGCCCGTGGCAGAAGCACCCAGCAGCAGGGCGGGCAGCGCCAAAACCACGGCAAACCCCGCGGCAGCCAACGCCGGTACAAAGGTCGCACGTAGCCCGTGTACGGGGCGCACCGCAACGAGCACCAACGCGATCGTCGTCATCAGCATCAAGTACAGCGGACTCTGCGTCAGGCATACGCACAGGACGCAGACGAACATCCCCACCAAACGCACTGGCGCCGAAACGGAAGAAAGGGCGCGGTCGATAATCGACCCGCCCTTATGCGCGCCGCCGCCTAGGCGAACCCGCTCAAGCAGGCTCGCCAGGTGCAGGACATTCTTTTGCATCACACGATGCCGAGCCCCCGCGGGCTCATAACACTGCTCGGCCGCAAGCCAGCTAGGCAGCTCGACCGTCGCCATGGGCTCCGCTTTCCTTAACCGTCAGCGAGACCAGACGAAAGGCGATGGTGAGCACCGCCACGCCAATCACGCCCGAGAGGATATACATCGCGGCCTGGCCGGCAAAGCCAAGGCCCTGCTCCTCGGAATAGGCCTGCAGATAATCGCCCGTGGGCAGGGCATCGGCAAAGGTCGGGGTATCGAGACCGACCGAAGTCTGCAGACTGTCGTCACCAGCCTCCTGCACGGCGGTCGCGGCGCCCTCAGCGTCCCACTCGCCCCAGGCGTCACCCGTGGCAAGCAAGCCGAGCGGTGTGGCCACGACAAGCACGGCGACCAGGATGAGCGTGGGGACCAGCGAGGTCTTCTTGGCAGCAGCGCCCTCGGCAGCAAGCTGGCCATCGGCGGCCTCGGGCCCGACGATAACGCTCGGCGCCGTCTTCTTAATGAAACCGTAGATGGCGGCCGTCGCCACGCCCTCGACCACGCCGGCTACCAACATGTGCGGGATCATCATGGCCGGAATGGCAATAGAGAGCGGGAAGGGGCAGTACAGCGGAGCGCCCGAAGCGTTGGTAAAGAACATCGGCTGAATACCAAACTCGATCGCCGTGCACAGGGCCGCCAGGCACAGGCCGACCCAACCGCTTACGACGGCCGAAACCGAGGTGCCCCAGCTCTTGTCGTGCAAACGGCTGTTGAGCGCACGGAACACGATAGCGGCGGCAAACGGCAGCACGAAGGCCATGTTAAAGCAGTTGGCGCCAAAGGACAGGATGCCGCCGTCGCCAAACAGCAGCGCCTGCAGCGCCAGCGCGACCGAAACCGCGATGGCCGCGGCCTCCGGGCCCAGCAGCAGCGCGATGAGCGCGCCGCCGACGGCGTGACCCGTGGTACCGCCGGGCAGCGGCACGTTGAACATCATGAGCAAGAAAGAGAATGCGGCGCAGATACCCAGAAACGCCATGTGCTCGCGGTCGAGCGTGGCGCGCACCTTTTTGATGCAGTGAACCCAAACGGGCACCATCACCACTGCCATGACGGCATCGGTCTGCGGGGACAGATAATTATCTGGAATGTGCATGTACGCCTCCCGGTTATCGGCGCACGGAATTACAACGCCGCTTAAATCACCTTGCCAGTGTTACGTATTGTCAGATTCGTAACACGCCACGGGCTATCATAGCAAAACGGCGCACTGCCGACAAAGCAGCACGCCGTTATGTAATGCGCGTGTCATATATGCAGGCTCAGCAGTGCCTTATACCGAGGATAGCAGTCACGTAAGGCTCGGCAGCAGCCACCGCTGACCCATACCCCAGTGCAGGACCTAGCCGCGGACCTCGCCGTTTACGCCCTTGCACACCTTGGTGACGATCTTCTGATGCGCTTTTTCGACCTCTTCGCTGGTAAGCGTGTGGTCGTCGGAGCGATACGTAAGCGCAAAGGCCATGGACTTCTTGCCCACGCCCACGCGGACCGGATCGCGGTAGACGTCGAACAGACGCACACCCTCGAGCAGCTTGCCGCCGGCGCTGGTAATGCGGCGCTCAAGATCCTCGCAAGTCACGGAGTTGTCGACCACGATAGCAAGATCGTGCTCAACAGCCGGGTACTGCGAGAACTCGCGGTAGTTCTCCTGGTTGCGGGCGCCCTTGATCAGCTTGTCCAGGTCGAGCTCAAAGGCAACGACGATCTCGTCGATGCCCATAGCCTCGCGCGCCTCGGGGTGGATCTCGCCGACCCAGCCCAGCACGGTGCCGCCAGACAGAACCTCGGCGGCACGGCCCGGCTGCAAGAAGGCATATCCCTCGCCCTCGACGGGACGGAAGCGAACCTTCTCGATGCGCAGCTGGGCGAGCAGCTCCTCGACAATGCCCTTGCCAAAGAAGAAACGCAGCTTGCGGTACTTCATGTTCCAAGACTGCTCGCTCCACTGGCCCGAGAGCACGCCCGCCACGGACTTGGTCTCCTTGGGCAGGCTGGCGTTCTCGCGGCCGTGGAACAGGCTGCCGACCTCGTACAGGTGCACGTTTGGCGTGCCATGGGCCTCGTTATACGCCACAGACTGCAGCAGGCCCGGCAGCAGCGAGCGGCGCATCTCGGTCTGCTCGGCCACCAGCGGGTTCATAAGTACCACGGGGCAGCCGCGGCCCTCGGTGGACATGCCGATCTTCTCCAGGTCGCCCGGCGCGGCAAAGCCAAAGGTCGTGGTCTCGTTGAGGCCGCAGGCGCGCAGGATCTCGCCGACCTTGCGGGTAAGCTTTTGCTCGCGGGTCAGGCCACCGATGTGGTTCTTGGCAGCCGGGATGGTCGCCGTCACGCGGCCCATGCCCCACAGGCGCAGGACCTCCTCGATCAGGTCGATCTCGCGCGGCAGGTCGGGGCGGAAACTCGGCGGGGTAACCATAAAGTCCTCGCCGTCGCGCTCGACGGTGCAGCCCAGGCGGGTGAGCGAGCGCTCGATAAAATCGGGCTCAATGTCGGCGCCGCAGATGGCGTGCACGCGGGCCAGGCGCAGCTTGATGCTGTCGATGGTCTTGGGCGCGGGGAACACATCCACGTAGCCGGGAGCGACCTCGCCGCCGGCGATCTCCTCGATGAGCGCGCAGGCGACATTGGCCACATCCACGCAGCCGGTCTCATCGACCTGGCGCTCAAAGCGGATGGAGGCGTCGGAGATCAACGACAGGTCGCGGCTGGTGTGCGAGGTACGGCCGGCGTCGAAGCAGGCGCTCTCGACCATCACGTCGACGGTGTCGTCCTCGATCTCGGAATCCATGCCGCCCATAACGCCGGCCAGCGCCACGGGGCGCTCGCCGTCGGTAATGAGGCCCATGCCGGCGTCGAGCGTGCGCTCCTCGCCGTCGAGCGTCGTGAACTTCTCGTCCTGCTGGGCGGCGCGAACCACCACGCGGCGATGACCATCGCGCTCGGCAAAGGTGTCCAGGTCAAAAGCGTGCAGCGGCTGACCGGTGAGCATCATCACGTAGTTGGTGATGTCGACGATGTTGTTGTGCGGACGCACGCCCAGGGCGTTAAGGCGCTTGACCATCCAGTCGGGCGAGGGGCCGACCTTCACGTTGCGCACGATGCGGGCGACATAGCGGTCGCACAGGCCCTCGTCGGCAATCTCGACCGAAAGCTCGTCGTCGGTCGCGCGGCCGGTCTCCGCCTTGATGGCGGGCAGCTCAACGTGGAAATCGCGGTCGAAGATGGCACCGGTCTCACGGGCCATGCCGATCATGGACAGGCAGTCGGGGCGGTTGGGCGTGATCTCGCAGTCGAGCACGGTATCACTCGAGCCCACATACTCGGCAAACGGCATGCCGCAGGGCGTATCCTCGGGCAGGATCATGATGCCGGAGTGGTCGCCACCCAGGCCGAGCTCGCGCGCGGAGCAGTTCATGCCCATGGACACGACGCCGCGAAGCTTGCTCTTCTTGATCTTGACGTCACCGGGAAGCACGGCGCCGATCATGGCCGTGACGATGTGGTCGCCGGCCTCAAAGTTCTGCGCGCCGCAGACGATCTGCAGCGGGGCGGGATTGCCGTCGGCGTCGAGGTTCTTGTCACCCACGTCGACCGAGCACACATACATATGGTCGCTATCGGGGTGCGGGGTCTTGGTGAGCACCTTGGCAGTCACCACGTGGTCGAAGGACTCGCCCACGGTGTCGATCGCCTCGACCTCGGTGCCGGTACGGATATATTCGTCCGAAAGGGTCTTGGGATCCTCCGGAATATCGATCATGGTCTTGAGCCAGTCGTAAGAAACACGCATCTAACTGGTCTCCTTTCATCTGTAACGTCTGCAATAAACAGACGGAAAACTCCAGCTACGGAGACGGGTTTCCGAGGTGCCGCAGATTGCCCCGAAAGAGGAGCGCCGCGTACTTGGGTACGCAAGCGACGGTTTGAGGGGCAAGGTGCGGTGGCTCGGGAAGCCGCCGGGACAGGTCAACTTAAAACTGATTCAGGAAACGCATATCGCCTGTCATGAGCGTTCTGAGGTCGGGCAGGTCGTAGCGCAGGGCCGCGACGCGCTCGGCGCCAATGCCAAAGGCGAAGCCGGTGTACTTCTCGGGGTCGATGCCGCAGTTGATCAGGACGTTGGGGTCGACCATGCCGCAGCCCAAGATCTCGATCCAGCCGCTGTGCTTGCAGAAGTTGCAGCCCTTGCCGCCGCAGACGTGGCAGCTCACGTCCACCTCGCAGGAAGGCTCGGTGAAGGGGAAGAAATGCGGGCGGTAACGCGTCTTGCGGTCCTCGCCAAACATGCACTTAACAAAGTAGTCGAGCGTGCCCTTAAGATCGCCAAAGGTGATGCCCTCGTCGACGACCAGGCCCTCGATCTGGTTGAACTGCGGCAGGTGACAGGCGTCGGCCGTGTCGGGACGGTAGACGGTGCCCGGGCAGATCATGTAGATGGGCGGCTTCTGCGACTCCATGGTGTGAATCTGCACGCCCGAGGTCTGGGTGCGCAGCAGCACGTCGGACTCGCCGTGGGCATGCGCCTCGGGGTGCGCGACGCTGCCGGGGTTGTTGTCGACCACATAGAAGGTGTCGCGGGCCGAGCGGCTCGGGTGGTCCATGGGGGCGTTGAGCGCGGTGAAGTTGTAGTAGGAGGTGTCGACCATGGGACCGGACTCGACGGTGTAGCCGATACCGCTAAAGATATCCTCAGCCTCCTCGATAATCTGCTTGATCAGGTGCTGGTGGCCGATCTGCGGACGGATGCCCGGCAGCGTGATGTCGACGGCCTCGTGCTCGAGCGCGTGCTTGAGGGCGGCGGCCTTCATCTCGGTGGTGCGCTCGTCGAGCATGCCCTCAATCAGCTGGCGCATCTCGTTGGCGCGCTTGCCCATCACGGGGCGATCCTCGGGGGCGAGCTTGCCCATCATGCGCATCAGGCCGGTAATACGACCCTTGCGGCCGAGCAGCTCAACGCGCGCAGCCTCGAGCTTGGCAGCGTCGTCGGCGCCTGCGACGAGCTCCTTGGCCTCTTCCTCGAGTTTGACCAGATCATCAATCAGACTCATGTCTTCCCTTTCGTCTCTTGCGTTCCCCGCTCGCCAGGACGACTGCCGCCGTCTGGCGTTGCAAAAACGCGGCCCGGATCGGTAACAAAAAACCGTCCTCGGGCATGTGCATTGCCCAAGGACGGTTGAATTCCGCGGTACCACCTTGTTTGACCCGGCGGATGTCTGGCCCGCCGTGCCCACTCTGTGCCCCTTATCGCGAGGCTCACGGCTTCCCTACTGGGGCTTCGCCGCCACTGGCCGCGCGCCCGTTGAGGTTGCTGCTCGGGAGTGAACGCTTGGCCCTTGCCACCGCAGGAAGGCTTGCAGCCCATGACCTTCCCTCTCTTGCCGGCGACGCGGCGGGCAAAACCCTCTCCGTCAACGCATTGGGCTATAGGATAACACATTCTGCGAGCATATCGCCGCGTTCCGTTTTGTTCGCACTGGGTACAAGGCAGGTAGCTGTGCAAACTGGCCGCACGCCCACCCGTGGCGTCCGGTCTGCGAGATCAAGGATATAGGTATGGGAAAGAAACTCGATAAGAAAGCCAAGGCCGCCGTGGCCAAGGCCTCTAAGAACGCCAAGGCGGGCAAGGGCATCAAGAAGCTCCGCAAGCTCGAAGGCAAACTATGGACCCGCGAGTACCTGCTCAAGATTGCCGAGTTCGATGGCGCGACGATTGCCCCCGCCAACGGCGCTGCGGCCCGCGCCGATGCTATGGGCACCCTTGCCGGCGAACATCACAAGCTCCTGACCAGCAAAAAGTCCGTCGAGCTTGTAGGCTCGCTGGCACACGAGACCGTCGCCGGCGGCAAGATCGACGACCCGCAGCTGCTCGACGAGATCCGTGTGCTCGGCCGCGACCAGCGCGAGGCAAGCGCCATTCCCACCGAAGAAGCCGAAGCCTGGACCAGGCTCACCTGCGAGGCCGACGCCGTGTGGCACAAGGCCAAGACGGCCAACGACTGGGCGAGCTTTGAGCCCTACGTGGATAGAATCGTCGCCCAACTTAAGCATCAGGCCCAGCTCATGGACCCCAAGCGCGACCCATACGATGTTTGGCTCGACCAGTACGAACGCGGCCTTTCCGCCAAGAGCTTCGATGCGTTTTGTGACGAGGTCAAGGCCACCGTCGTGCCGCTCGTTCACGCCATCGGCGAGCGCGGACAGCAGCCTACTGCCGACTTTTTGCATGCCCGCGTGCCCGAGGCCGCCCAGCGCGCCATGAGCTTCGACCTGATGAAGCTCGTCGGCCTTAACCTGGACGACACCACGCTCGCCTTTACCGAGCACCCGTTTAGCGAGGGCTTCTCGGTGGGCGATGCGCGCATCGCCACGCACATCTACGAGGACGACTGCATCTCCAACGTCTATAGCATCATCCACGAGGCGGGGCACGCCATGTACGAGCTGGGCGTGAACCCCGCTTACGCGCGCACGTGTCTGGAGGGCGGCACCTCCATGGGCATTCACGAGAGCCAGAGCCGCTTTTTCGAGAACACCGTAGGCCGCAGTCGCGCTTTTATGGGCCCGCTGCTCGAAGTGCTGCGCCGTCACGCGCCCGAGGTCTACGGCAACGTGGACGAGGACACGCTCTACCACGCCGTGAACATCGCTCAGCCGTCGCTGATCCGTACCGAGGCCGACGAGCTCACCTACCCGCTGCATATTATGGTGCGCTACGAGATTGAGCGCATGCTGTTTGCCGGCGAGGCCACGGCCAAGGACATCCCCGCGCTTTGGAATCGCTTTATGGACGAGTACCTGGGTATTCCCGTTCCCGACGACACGCGCGGCTGCCTGCAGGATACGCACTGGAGCGGCGGCTCGTTTGGCTACTTCCCCACGTATGCGCTGGGCAGCGCCTACGATGCCATGTTTGTGCCGGCCATGTGCCGCGACGGTGTCGACCTTAACGGCGCCTGTGCGAGCGGCGACCTGACACCCGTCCGCGCTTGGCTGGGCGAGCACATTTGGCAGTGGGGCCGCGCCAAGGACGCGCCGGAGCTCATCAAGGGCGCGTGCGGTATGGCATTCGATGCCCGCTACTACTGCAGCTACCTGCAGGACAAGTTCACCACGCTGTACCAGCTGTAAGGATTGACCGGCACGCCATCGCCAACGCCAACCATGTTGACGTCGATGTCTTGGTAACGTCAGCGAAAACGGCCCCAAGCGAGCAAGGTGACGTGAAATCAAAACCACCCCTAAAAGGGGTGGTTTGCTCTTAGGGTATAGCCCTTGGATTTCCGGCACGCGTCTAAAGGCGCCGGCCCTCACGGGGTTCGGGCCGCACTGCAGATTGACCCGTGGCGGGCCGGTCAAACCGGCGCTATTTACGCCCCGGCC